>JAAEMC010000525.1 GCA_024225895.1 Desulfobacteraceae bacterium
AGCAATTTGATTTATATGATTTTAAATTAATAATTTAAAAAGCTTATTCATAAAAAGCTACCGTACGCACGGTAGATAGTTTTAATAAAGTAGCTTATTATCAACAACTTGAATGCGACAAAAAACTTAAATAAAAACCATATTAGAATTACTCAAACTGGAGGGTTTAAATTGGTGGGCACTACAAAAGAAGTAATCAAAAAGGCAGCTATCAATTTGTTTTATAAAAAAAGTTACTTTGCCACAGCCATGAGCAATATTGCCCTGGACAGCGGCATACGTAAAGCGAGCATCTATCATCATTACGCCAGTAAGGAAGATATTCTTTTTGATATCCTCATGACAACAATGGAAGAACTAAACGCCTATATAGACAGTTGTCTTAAAGGCGTCGAAAATATTGAAAACCAAATGAGAGCCGCAATAAGGGCTCATGTTAAATTTCATTGCGACCACCAAAAAGAGGTGCTGATATCTGATAGTGAACTAAGGGGTCTTACGGCAAATAATTTCAAAAGCTTTGTCGCCCAAAGGGATGCCTATGAAAAAAAGTTTCAGGACATGATTACAAAGGGAATGGACCAGGGATATTTTGCAACCGGGGATGCAAAGGTGATTTCCTATGCCATTTTAACCATGTGCACGGCAGTTGCCCACTGGTTTAATCCTAGAGGGCGTCTTTCCGGAAATCAGATTTCGACTATGTATGAAGAACTTGTTGTATCAAGGCTGTTAAGGGAATCATTGCCTCTGAATTTTTTTGAAACTTCTGTTTTGGAAGAATAACTAAGCAGATAATTTTAGTCTAAAGTGATTCTTAAAAATACGTTTTTAAAAAAACAATTAAAATAAATGGAATCACTTAAAAGTAAATCGATTTTGTATCAACTGATTTCTAT
Organism: Desulfobacteraceae bacterium; assembly: GCA_024225895.1. Classification (GTDB taxonomy): domain Bacteria; phylum Desulfobacterota; class Desulfobacteria; order Desulfobacterales; family Desulfobacteraceae; genus JAAEMC01. The sequence continues at coordinate 900 of JAAEMC010000525.1, forward strand.
CCTTAAGGGGTAGAAATGGCTATAGGCTTATCGGATCATTATTCTGCGATTTGCTATAATACACAAACCTTACAAAGGAGATGAACAATGAAAAAAGAAAAATGCAAAGAATTACGAATGCACTATCTAAAGGCCGGATATGCTCCCCAGTCACTTATTATTTTAATGGCGCTGCTCATTGCAATATTCATGACAGTATCTCCCGTTTTGGCCGGGCAATCATATAAATGGAAAATCAGCCAGGGAATTGCTGAAGACCATCCGGCCTCTGCACGTTGTAAGCAATTCGCCCAGATTGTGAACGAGAAATCACAAGGGAACATGAAGCTGACTTATTATCCTGCAGGCGCCCTTGGTGACTGGTCAGAGCAAATTGAGGCCAACCGGATGGGAACCCTTGAAATAGGCCTTAACGCCGGCTCCACCTCTTATGATCCCAAGACCAATCTCATGTTCATGCCCTATCTTTTTTCCTCCTGGGACGAGGCACGGTCTGCCATCGGTTCAAAAGGATGGCTGACCCCCATATTTAACGAACTTTACTCAAATATCGGTCTCAAAGTGCTTGGAATTTATTTGAATGCATGGGACGGGATGGCCTATACCAGCCGGGTAAAAAAACTGGTTAAAGTACCAGCCGATGCAAAGGGTATTAAGATGCGGGTTCCTCCCATCAGGATATTTGAAGTCTATGTGCCTACTCTAGGGTTTATCTCCACGCCAGTGGCCTATTCGGAAACATTTACCGCTCTTCAGACCGGGATAGTGGATGCCAGGTCTGCGTGTCCTGCAGTTGAAGCCTATGTGATGAGAGATGCCATAGACAAATATGTGGCAACCAGAGATGCTTTTGAATACTGGTTCTTAACCATGAATAAAAAACTCTGGGATACTCTTTCTGCCGAAGACCAGGCTATTTTAACCGCCAGTGCGGATAAAGTCATGGCAGACCAGGCCATCGCTGCGGAAAAAGATGAGAAGGACTTTATGGACAAGCTTACGAAAGCCGGAGTTAAAGTTTATGAAGTCAGTGACCAGGAATGGAATATTTCTGCCAAGGCCTGCAGGGAAAATGCATGGCCCATCATTGAAAAAGAGCTCTTAGGAACCGAACTCATGAATAAAATAAAACAGCACGCAACCCCCATTTCTCAATAGGAAAAATTATGTCCGGAAAGGTTTTCCTTTCCGGACCTGATCAAAGGGAGATAAAAATGTCCACGAAAGCCGTTCAAAAAACAATCACTTCAATTGACCATGCATTAACCAATGGATTTTCATTTCTCATTGTTCTGGGGGGTACACTTATGACACTTACAGTGGTGGTCCAGGTGCTGCTTCGTTATGTGTTTAAACAACCCCTTTTCGGTCTTGAAGAATTTTCACGCCTGGTGGCTATATGGATTTATTTTTTGGGTGCTGTTTTCAGTACAAAAACAGACAATCATGTTCAGGGGGATGTGGCAAATAAATATATCACAGGGGAACGGGCAAGAATCGTTCTGAGAACCATTGTCTGGATAATCTGCCTTGTGACCTGCATTTTGTTTCTCTATCATTCCGGGACATATTCCTGGTGGATCTATGGCACAGGGGAGCGGACTACAGGGCTTTGGTGGCCAAGGATCATCAGTGTTAGCAGCATGTTTTTCGGTGCATTTTTCATGACACTCTACAGTCTGGCCAATGTTATCAAATATACAACAACCGCCTTAAATTATAAGGAAAACCGCTAAAGGAGCCTCCATGACAATTGTATTTTCGATATTAATGGTTGTTATAGTGATGATGTTGATTGGTGTGCCTGTTGGGTTTGCATTTGGCCTTGGCGGGTTCGCCATCCTTTTTTTTACTGGAATTGATCCAAGATTTGCCATGCCTGCCGCCTTTAGATCCATTGAATCCTATACACTCATGGCCTTGCCCCTGTTTATCCTTGCAGGCGGATTGATCAGTGAATCCGGTATTTCCCGGAGACTGTTGAATTTTACCATGGCGATTGTGGGCAGGACAAAGGGGGGACTGGGTGTTGTCTGTGTGGTTACCTGCACTATTTTTGGTGCAATTTCCGGCAGTGCATCCGGCGCTATTGCGGCGATTGGTTCAATTATGATTCCTGAAATGACAAAACAGGGATATCCCAGGGGCTATGCAACCGGTCTTGTTGCCACCTCCTCCATGCTGGCCCTGCTGATTCCCCCCAGCATCCCCATGATTGCATTTGCCATGACAGCACAAATTTCCATTTTATCGGCTTTTTTAAGCACATTGATTCCAGGGCTTTTGATGATGACAAGTTACAGCCTGATCAATATCTTTTTGAGCCGGCGCATGGAAAATCTGAAAGTTGCACCCAGACAACCCCCAAAGGAAAAATTTAAAGAAATTGGACGCACCACAAAGCAGGCTACCTTTGCTTTGTTAATGCCGGTTGTTGTTCTGGGTGGTATTTACGGGGGGATTTTTACTCCCACGGAAGCAGCTGCCATATCAGCCATTTATGCTGTGCTGGTCGGCCTGGTTTTATATCGTGCCATGTCGGTAAAAAAATTATTTTCTTCCATAAAAAATGCCATGATTACATCCGGTGCTATTATGATTTTGCTGTTCTTTATTTTAATGGTATCAAGAATCATGGTAACCCAGCAGGTTCCCCAGCAACTGACCGAATTCATGTTCAGCATCACCACCAACAAATGGGGGGTTCTGCTGATGCTCAATATAATTTTACTGCTCATGGGCATGCTGGTGGATGATGTTTCCGGCAACATTCTTTCAGCCGCTATTCTCTTGCCGGTCGCGCAATCCGTTGGGATAGACCCTGTTCACTTTGCCGCCATCTCTGTTACCAATCTTTCTCTTGGTAATGTCACCCCGCCCTGTGCTCCCATGCTTTATCTTGCCGGAATGATCGGCGGAAACCTGCCGTTGAACGAGTATGTAAAACCGGCTGGATATTTTATGATATTCGGTGCATTACCTGTCATACTTATGGTAACCTATGTACCTGCATTTGCATTGTTTTTAGTTGACCTGCTTTTAAAATAACTTGAATGTTTTGGAGATGAATATGGAAAACAAAGCCGTATTGTACCACCGAGAAAAGGATGTTGGAATTATTACCCTTAACCGTCCCCACCGCCTTAATGCCATTAATCTTGATTTACTTGTAGGGTTTATGGACCAGCTTGATAAGGCAAAACAGGATACAAAAACCCTTGTGGTTATCCTTACCGGGGCAGGAAAAGCCTTTTGCGCAGGTGAGGATTTAAAGGAGACTGCTTCGGGGAAAAGCCTGGAACAATGGATGGATGAGGCGGAAAGACTCCAGGAAATTCAACGTAAGACCATGAAACTTGGCAAACCCATTATTGCGGCAATTCCCGGATATGCTCTGGGCGGCGGGTGCGAGTTTGCCATGGGGTGTGACATCAGAATTGCTTCTGAAACCGCAGTACTAGGATTTCCTGAAACCACGGTTGGTATGACCGTTACAAATGCCGGTACAAAACTATTACCTCATCTTGTGGGACTGGGTAAGGCCAAAGAACTTGTTTTGACAGGGGATTTTATTGATTCTGCAGAGGCAGAAAGGATCGGACTTGTAAACAAGGTGGTGGCAAGCGAAAATCTCATGTCAGAGTCCATGGTTATGGCCAAAAAAATTGCAAGCCGCTCTCCTCTTGCCACTAATCTTTCACGAACAGCTCTTGACCATGGCATGGAGGCGAGTTTCGATCAAACAATGGAGCTCGAAAAGAGTCATTTGATCATCTGTGCTCAAAGCGGAACTGAGTTTGTGGAAAAACGGCTTAAGGAAATGAATAAAGACTAAGCCCCGGGCTTTTCCAATAGAATTGGTATCCATCACAGGAGAAAGAAATGGAACAGACAATGTTTAATCCGGATATGGAATCCATATCAGCATCAGACCAG
>JAAEMC010000526.1 GCA_024225895.1 Desulfobacteraceae bacterium
AAGATTGCTCCGCAGGATGATTTTGGACAACACCTATTAAAAATATGGTCTTGTCTTCATGTGAAAGTTTTTATAGAGATGGGGGTGGACCCCAACAATAAGGAGACGACCATGAACCGTTCATGCCTTTTTTTTCACCGGATCTATCATAAGTTTGTCCAGCTTCTCCTGCTTCTGTCTGCCTGTGCTCTATTTTTAGCAGGATGTTCTGCAGCGGCACCGGATGAAGAATTATCCAGAATGAATACCGTTGCTAAATCTGCGTCCATTACTTCATTTTCCCAGGCTGCCAGCCCGGCCCTTCCCCAACTTGACATGGGAAGTACAATTGAAAGGAACGTGGACACAACCGATATGACGATCTCTCTTACCCTTGGAAAAGAGAGCTTTCAATCCTATTATGAGGCCTATCAATTTGAGGGCCAAAAGGATCAAACCTATAATCTTACCATAAAAAGTTATTGCTATAATAATTGTGCTGGGGCTAAAAAGTACAATATGCTGCCCCTGGTATATGTATTCAATAAGTCTGAAACCTTTAAGACCATGGCTCTAACATCCTATGAGAACCAAAAAGGCTTCAAAGGGCTTGGATTCTATTTTTACATTTTAGGACAAGGAAAATTTACAGTGCCTGAGTCCGGCACATTCTATATTCTGGTAGCCGCTGACAACCGCATTTCCGGCAAAAAATTAAAGAAAATCCATATCCCGGGAACCGAACTTTTTTTTCCGGACGGCTACTCGGTAAAAGGCTATCCCATGGGTGAATTTGATTTAGTATTAAAAAAAGCGCAAGGCAGCTAAACATAATGGCTAACTAGTAAAATTTACTATTCTTTTTTTTTGGTCATAATTTCCAATATTACTTCATCGGTCTGCTGCATGCCGGACTGGGCCAGTTCCCCGATATTATCAATGGTGGCTTCCACATCTTCGCCAATGATGCCGTCCCCATACTCCAGGGCTTTTTTGTTAAAAGAAAGGGACACTGCATCAAATGCAGAATAAACACCGGTGGCAATTTTCATGGCACAGGAGGCTTTGGCACCATCACAGATCACACCGGAAATATTTCCCAGGGTGTTGATGATGGCAGAACCGATAATTTTTTCATCACCGCCCATTAAAAAGGCCAGAGCGCCGCTGACCGCAGCCGAGGCGCAGATCACCCCGCAAAAAGCAGACAATCTTCCGATCTTGGTTTTGATATGAACCGTTGAAAGATGGGAGAAAAAAAGTGTACGGATCAATTTCTCTTCAGACAAATCATTATCCAGACAATACTTAATAACGGGCAGCGAGGCTGCCATACCTTGATTTCCGCTGCCGCTGGTGGTCATCACCGGGAACGGGCATCCGCTCATCCTTGCATCACTGCCGGCAGCAGCAAAATAGGCGCACCTGTTTCGCTGGTCATCCCCATATACACCGGCTTTAATATTATCCTTGATACACTTGCCAAGGTTAACGCCATATGCTCCTCCAAGCCCTTCTTTGGCAATGGCAGTGTTCAGTTTGACCACTTTTTTGAACATAGACTTGATCAAATCAAGCTCAATCTGATTTGCCAGGGTATGGATAAGGGCAATGGATAGAATCTCACGGTCTTGAAGAGGAGATTGAAAATCTGTATCCTTGCAAGCCCTGTGGATAAGTTCCTTTCCATTTTTTTTTACCCGTGTGATATTGGTGTGGGTGTGCTTAACCTCGACGCTTGCCATCTGATTTTCGTAAAAAGCCTCTACGCGTATATAGAGTTTAATCCCTGTTTTTTCATGAATGACATTCACTTTGGATTCATCAAGGAACCGGTTTACCTTTACCATCTTTTTGTAGGAGACATCACTGATAACCAAAAGTTCCTTATCCGGATCACCGGCAAGTGCTCCCATTGCCGCTGCGACCTCTATTCCGGCAAGGCCCCCGCTATTTGGGACAACAACACTTTTTACATTTTTTATCATATTCCCGGAGACAAAAACGCAAAGCCTGTCCGGATTCTTTCCCAGAATCTTTTTTGCCCTGGCTGATACATAGGCAATGGCGATGGGTTCTGTACACCCTTGGGCCGGGACCACCTCTTCTGCTAGTATACCTAAAATTTTTTCAATGGTCTTATGATTAACATTCATATTTTCTTTTCCAAAAGTTTTTTTGCCCACCAATATTGATTATTCCATCTATCTTATACGAAAAAAACCGTTTGGCAATTTTTTTTTAAATACGAAAATATGTTAGTCAATCGTGACACAAATCCACCATCAAGGGTGCGCAAAGACTTTGCCCTTTTGTCAATCCAATGGTATGATGCAGGTATTATATTTCAAACACTGCACACCTTTAACAAACCGGCAGGAATAAAAAATGGGGTCAAATGAGGAAAAAAGGCTTTATGAACGATATGAAATAGACTTTCCCGCGCAACTGACCGTGGACAAAGAAGAAGGCACCCAAGTATTAAAAGACCTTCATACGGACAATATCAGTACCGGCGGAGCCTTTATCAATACAGATCAGCCCCTGCCGGTAGGGACCAATGTTAATGTTACCCTGGTGCTGCCTTTGGACGAGTTGAAAAAAATTAAAGCCTATAAAGTAAATGTCAATATCTCAGGGCAGGTTATTCGCCAGCAAAAAAACGGGGTCGTCATCGGGTTTGACAAAACCTACCTTATTACGCGCTCTCTTACTGAAGAGAAGGAGAATCATTCCTATCCGCCCAGTTTAACCCCAAGGGAAACCCAGATACTGGATCTCATATCCCACGGCTACACCAACCGGCAAATCTGCGATGATCTATGTGTTAGACTTGGCACTGTCAAAGCCCACATTTATAATCTTTATAAAAAAATCGGGGTAAGCAATCGTTTCCAGGCCATCCTTTGGAATTCCAAACACATTAGCAGCACATCTTAAAATCTTATGAAGTATCCGAGCCAAATCTAATACTTTAGTCTTAGGTAATAATCGCCCGGGCCTAATCCCTTTTAAGAAAATTTTTCCCACCTCATTTTAGGCTGTCTATGTAAGATTTAAGCTTTTACGCCTGTTTTGGCACTCATTTTATTTTTGGCACTGAAAGTGCAATACCCTTCTCTAACCAGACAAAAACATATCCAAAGGAAGTTTAAAAACTATTGTTGAAAAAGGCTCTTACGGAACAGGTAGCCAAACTTGAGCTGTAACCATAAGCTTCCGCCGTTTTTCAGGGAGGAAATGCGAAAATGACGTATCACAGCGCAAAAATGTATGAAATTATTAATGATCCCAGAGAGCTTCATAAGTTTAAATCAGTAGATCTTTTTACCAAATGCAATGGCGGCTATAAACTTTTCAGGGCAAAACTCACATATAAT
>JAAEMC010000527.1 GCA_024225895.1 Desulfobacteraceae bacterium
CACTTAATAAACATGAGAATATTTTCAATAACATTGTTTCGTTCAAAAAAATATAACCCTTTTTGGAGATGGACTATGAAAAAAATCGCACCTGTCACCCTGATTGTTTCAATCTTTTTGCTCATGTTTACATGCAATGCCTTTGCCAATGCGCCCATTATCGGTAAATGGAAAACCATTGACGATGAAACCAACAAACCCAAATCCATTGTTCAGATTTTTGAACAAGACGGGAAATATTTTGGCAAAATCATTGAACTCTTTTTAGAAGAGGATGCTGACCAGAATCCGACCTGTGACAAATGTGCTGATGATGACCCCAGAAAAGATCAGCCCACATTGGGTATGGAGATTATCCAGAATCTCCAGGAGAATGAAGGTGCCTATTCATGGGGGACCATACTGGATCCTAAAAAGGGAAAAGTCTATAAATGCAAACTCTGGGTGGATGATGATGGAACACTTAGAGTTCAGGGAAGTTTCTTATTTATTTCCAGGACCCAGACCTGGCTGCCGGTCAAATAACCTTTAAAGTCACAAAACTGTCATAATAAGCTGCCTGTTTGCCCATATCAGACACCAGCGGCTTTGTAAGTGTATTCACAGCACCGCTTTTATCCCACCATCCCTGGTGGATGAAAGCGGTGTTTTGATGAACGGCTTTATCTATCTTTATTTGTACCTTCAATTGATTTTTTTCATCTTTTAAAAAGGCAAACGCCCCCTCTTTGGCCTTAAACAATTTTGCCGTCTCTGGATGAAGATAAGCTGTCGGCAAGGAATTTTTAAATGCAAAGCCCTGGGAATGCATGGATTCCTTGGCATGGCAGCTCAACAGCCGTAAAGGAAATTGATCTGATTTCTTTTTTGCCTCTACATAATTTGGTAGCGGCGAAAGGCCATCTGCCAATGCCTGTTCACTGAAAAGTTCAATTTTACCCGACGGCGTTCTAAATTGTTTATCTGCCCAGGCAATTTCATCTTCTTCAAATCTAAGATAAGATTCCTGAAACGCCTCATAGGAAACCTCTTTTCTTTTCAGTACTGTATCCACACTTTTTTGAAGGTATTCATCAGAGCTTGTAAACCCCATATGGGTAATTCCCAATCGTTTGGCCAGCTCAAGATAAAACTCAAACTCAGGCTTAACTTCATCCAACGGATCCACGGCTTTTTGAGAATGGTTCAGCACTTGGGAATACATGGATGTGGCAAAGATGTCTTCCTGCTCAAAAACAGATGCAGCCGGAAGCACCAGATCCGCTGCCTGGGCTGTATCGGTTAAAAAGTGGTCAAACACCACCTTGAATTCAACCTTTGCAAACGCCTTTTTTGTGGTGATGAGGTCAGGACTCTGGGTCAGTGGGTTACCACTGGCAACAAAAATAGCTTTTATGGGCGGGTCATCCGCCTTTTCAAGGAAATTACCCAATTCTGCTACAGTGAACAACCGCTTGTTTTCTGCATATTTTTCACTGGCTTTTTCCAGATCATATAAAAATGGGGCCATGGACTTTGCCGCATAATTAACGCCGCAACCTTTTTTTCCGATGCAGCCTGCAATGGCACCCAATGCATCAACACACCGCACTGCGTTACCACCATTGGTATACCGCTGCATGCCCATACCCACCTGAATGGAAGCCCTGTTCGCCTGGGCATAGGCCATAGCAAGATCCTCGATAATCTTTGAATCAACGCCGGTGATTTCCTGGGCTTTTTGAAGGGTGAAGGATGCTGCATGGGCCTTAAACCGATTGAATCCCTTAACATGATCTTTAATTAAATCCGAATCATGAAGGTTCTTTTCAATAATAGTGTTGGCCATGGCAAGGGCCAACGCGCCATCAGTGGCGGGCCGGATACGGATATATTGATCAAATGCTTTGGCTGTGGCGGTTTTATTCGGATCAATGACAATGACTTTTGCCCCTCTTTTCTGGGCTTTTTTCAACAAGGAAAACAAATGCAAACTCGTGTGTTTCGGATTTTTCCCCCATACCAAAATAAGTTCGGCATTTAAAATGTCATCCGGATAATGGCCTTTAACACTGCCGAAATCGTACTTTTGGGCCTTGATACCTGCTCCCCAGCAAAGACTTCCCTCCCATTGGGTGGCACCACCAAAGCAATTAAAAAATATGGTCTGCATCCGGTTTTTCAATCCACTGTATCCGTCGCTGGTATAATTTAAAATGGCTTTGGTTCCATAGGTTTTCTTTATCTTAACCAATTGACTTTCAACCAGATCAAACACCTGATCCTCGATGAGGCAGACAGGATGCTGGATATGGGCTTTTTTGACGATATCCAGAAGATTATTTCCTTCCTGCCCGTAAACAGGCAAACACTGCTTTTCAGTGCTACCATGCCACCCAAAATAAGGGATCTGGCCAAAGAAGCCCTGGTAGATCCGGCAGAGATCAATATAGCCATGTCAAAACCTGCTGAAGGAGTGCTTCAGGCTGTATACCTGGCAAAAGATGAACAGAAAATCCCGCTGATCCATTCTCTGATTGCTGATAAACCAGAATACCAGAGCATACTCATTTTCAGTGCTACCAAAAAGTCGGTAGCGGATATCGCAAAATCCCTGAA
>JAAEMC010000528.1 GCA_024225895.1 Desulfobacteraceae bacterium
GATACAGTTCTTTTTTTTCATGGCCGGTCCTTTTTTGAAATGACCCGAATATTTCGTTTATGCTTCATCACAACTTATGCTTTTAATAGTTTAAAAAGATGCAGGAAAAAACCTGCCAATCTGCCGCCCCACAAAGCAGTTTTATATTCAGGCGGCCACCTTCCATTATTTGGCATGGACCACGGATGCAAATACCAATAACAAGAAACTTGCTGTCAGAAGTGACAGACTTTTTGTCCAAAACGATTTTTTTATTTTTCACCCACCGTTTAAACTAATGACACCCGCATGAATCCTTTTTGTTCCTGCCCAAAAATCTGCTGCCATAATGCCGGAGCAAAACTGCAATAGACGTGCCATGTATCGCTTAAAACCATTGACATACCGGCCATTGCCCGGCCCGTGGCAATAAAACCAAAATTTTGATCTGCTCTGGGAAAATTGGGCTCCCAAGGTTTGGGGAACATATGCCCCAGAAATCACATGGTCTTTTTTGAAAGGCATTGTCTTTGGTCGATATCCACGGTGATAAAATAAAAAATTTCACGGGGCAAAAAAGTCCCCCTTTCATTAGCAATCCCCTTTTTTTAAAAAAAACAAATAGTTACGAATAATCAGCAAGTTTCAAATCTTTGGTCTGCCAGGAAAACTATGGGGCATATTTTCCCGATTCCGTCCAAGACAGCTTGACAAGAATAAGATTCCTATCCTATTCAAGTCTGGTATGAAACACCGATGCAAATATAAAAGGCCTGGAAAACCAGAACAAATGTCATCCTTTTTTTCCGGAAATCGCAGCATGGAAAATGCAAAAAAATACAGAAAAATTACCAGCAAAGACATAATCCAAAATAGTGACAAAGGAAGGTGATTGTGAACTCTTTTCTTTTTAAAAGCCGTTACATCACCGCCCTGATTCTGGGAAGCCTGATTCTGGCAATGACGTATGTAATGACGGTCAAAGACCCGGATATTTCTGATAAGCCCTTGCAAAAGATATCCCTTTCGGCGGAGCAGACTCAATGGATCAAAGAAAATCCCACAATCCATGTCGGTGTGGACCTGGATTTTGCCCCAATTGAGTACCTGGACAATGCCCAAAAATATATTGGTGTGACCGCGGATTTTCTGGCACTTGTGGAAAAAAGAACCGGCCTTGTCTTTAAGATAGATAAAAAACATTCATGGGATGAGAGTATTGACCGCATCAAAGAAGGGAAAATCCATATGCTGGGGGCTGCAGTTCCTTCAGAGCAGCGGCGGCGGTTCATGGATTTTACCGAGCCCTATGCCTGGCTTTCCGGGGTGATTATTGTTGGCAAAAAAGTAACGGAACCCATGAATCTTGAAAAAATCAAGGGCATGAAAGTGACAGTGGTTGACAATTATATATGGAAAGATTATCTGGAAACCAACCACCCCAAGGTCTCCATCGACCCGGTTCCGGATATTGAAACAGCCTTGAAAAAAGTCTCCTTTGGCATGGCAGATGCCATGGTGGGATATTTGGCCACAGCTTCCCATCACATTGAACGCCTGGGGATTTCCAATTTAAAAATATCTGGTGAGACTGTATCGGTTCTTGGCATCGCCTTTGCTGTCAACAAAGAGGCCCCCCAGTTAAAGCAGATTTTAAATCAGGTACTGGCACAGACACCAGAACCCTACAAAAAGTCGATTCTACGCAAGTGGATCAGCCTTGAATTCCGTCCACCCATTGATTTGGAGCATTTTTTAAAAATATTGTTTCCCGGAATTGCCATCGGGCTTTTGATGCTCATTGCCATTATTATCTGGAACCGTTCCCTTCAAAAAAAGGTCATATCGCGCACCCAGACCCTTAACAGGGAACTGGCCCAAAGGACCATCATGGAAAAGGCGCTAAGGGAAAGCGAAGAAAAATACCGGAGTATCTTTGGCAATATCCAGGATGTTTATTATGAAATCACGAAATCCGGGGATATTCTGGAAATTAGTCCGTCTGTTGAAAAAGTCGTTGGCTACAAAAGGGAAGTGGTGTTGGAAAAATCCTTGTCCCATATGTTTGACAATCCAGGGGATCTTAACCAAATGCTTCAAAAGGTTTTATCTGAAGAGAGGCTCACGGACCATGAAATTTTACTTGTCCGGCCGGACAAAGAGAAACTTCATTGTTCCATGAATGCCATGCTGATCAGGGATTTGAAGCACAATCCAATAAAAGTAATCGGATCCATCCGGAATATCACAGGCCGTGTTTCTGCCCAGAAAGCATTAAAAACAGCCTACCATGAACTGGAAAAACGGGTTGAGGAGCGAACTGCTGAGTTGCGCAGCATCAACAGTGAGCTGAACAATGCCATGGAAACCGCAGATGCCGCCACCCAGGCCAAAAGCAACTTTCTTGCCAACATGAGCCATGAAATCCGTACCCCTTTAAATGGTGTAATAGCCGCGTCAGAACTGGTGATGAACGAGAGCCCCCAAAAAAGAATAGCCCGTTATGTCAATATTATCCATACTTCGGGCCGGGCGCTTCTGGGAGTGATCGACGACATCCTTGATTTTTCAAAAATCGAGGCCGGCAAGCTGGATATGGAAATCCGCCCCTTCCAGCTGGAACGCATCATCCAAAGAATCGTTGTTATGTTCAAGCAGAAAATGGCGGATAAAAAGATCGAATTTGAAGTAAAAATGAACCCGCAAACTCCGGCCTACCTTATGGGCGACTCTTTTAGAATTCAACAAATCCTAACCAACCTTTTAAGCAATGCCGTAAAATTTACGGCAAATGGCGGCAAAATCACCCTTGGGGTATATGGCGAGCCTGGAAACAGCAAGGAGAATCCTGCCCAGCTGACATTTATGGTGGCAGATACCGGAATCGGTATCGCCCTTGAACACCAGGATCTTTTGTTCACACCCTTTTCCCAGGTTGATGCCTCCACCACAAGGAAGTACGGCGGAAGTGGTCTGGGATTAAGTATCTGCGGCAAGCTTGTGGAAATGATGGAAGGAATCATCACTGTTGAAAGCAGCCCCAATAAGGGAAGCAGCTTTTTGTTTACCCTTCCTTTGGGTTTGTGGGAAAACCCTGAACCGGAACAGGATATTTCCATATCCTGGCTTGGCCGCAGTTCCCATGATATATCTTTTTACCGCACCTGCCTTGCCGAAAAAAAGGTCCTGGTAGCCGAAGATACTCCAACCAACCAGGAGATAATACTGGTTGTGCTGGAACTTGTGGGCATAAAGCCCACACTGGTGGATACGGGTAAAAAAGCTGTGGCCATTGTTCAAAAGGAGCAATTTGATGCAGTGCTCATGGATATCCAAATGCCGGAAATGGACGGCCTTGAAGCCACCCGGGCCATTCGTCAATTGGACAGCCAAAAATCTTTGCCCATCATTGCCATGACAGCCCATACCCTTAAAGAAGATGAAGCCGAATGCATGGCTGCCGGAATGAACGGATATATTTCAAAACCCGTGGGCCAGGAAAAATTATTTAAAACTCTTGTTCCATTTTACCCAGACAAAAGCCCGAGCCTTTCTGAAAACAAAACAGTCAGCAAAACCGATACAAAAGAATCGTATAGCCTGCCCAGAGCTGTTCCTGGTATTGAGATAGAAGAGGCCATTCAGATATTGGGTGTGGGACCCGGTGCTTTTATAAAAATTTTAAAAACCTTTTTAA
>JAAEMC010000529.1 GCA_024225895.1 Desulfobacteraceae bacterium
ATCCCTGGCAGGTATATGTTCCGGGATCGGCAAATACATCACCTGAAGGGCTAATGAAAAGGATATCAGCTCCTTTTTTCTGCAAATGCGGTGTGCAATTAACCCCTTTCACATCTTCTATATCTTTCACAACACATTCCAGCATGTCTTTAAAGGCATGGGGCTGTATGCCGAGATGGTTTCCGGTTTTGTAACAATTGGACACCGGAGTTGCTATCCAGTCAATGTTCAGGCCCAAAAGGTTGAAGATTTCCCTTGCCATGATGGTGATTTCAGCTGTGTCAATGCCATAAGGGCAGAACACGGAACAGCGCCTGCATTCAGTGCATTGGAAAAAGTAGTACCACCATTCCTTAAGAACCTCCATGGTCATGGGCCGTGCACCGGCAAGTTTTTTCCCGCCTGGAACCTTGCTCAATATTTTGGCTGCTGTGGTAAAATCATTTCTGTATACGGACCGTAATAATTCTGCCCTTAAGACCGGCATGTTTTTGGGGTCGCCGGTACCCAGGAAGAAATGGCACTTGTCTGCACAGGCGCCGCAGCGCACACAGATATCCATGAATACTTTAAAAGTCCTGAATCTTTCCAAACGTTCCTTGAGGCCGTTGAAAATGATCTCCTGCCAGTTTTCCGGCAGCTGCCAGTCTTCTTCCAGAGGATTCCATGGCCTGGCATTGGGCAGACTTAAGGTTTCCACACTGTCAGCCTTTGCCGCATAGCAATACATCCCTGGCCGGATCTGGACCGAAGTACTCATCCAATCGCCCCTGTCCGGGGCAAAATCTATCTTATCTAATAATTCATCCGGTTTTAATTCGTCAGACATTGTTTACTCCTTCTTATCCACTGGCAGGCCAGCTTCAATCATTTTTTCCCTGAAGTGGTCCTCATACTGTTCGTAAGTATGGGTGCTCACATCATAGTTCCAGGGGTTGACATGCCTTTCAGCGCGGGTATTGTTCGCCATATTCCTTGTGGGGCTGACAAAAATGCCGCCCAGGTGCATGAGCTTGCTCATGGGAAAATAGGCCAGTAAAATACTAACCAGAAAAACATGGGCATAAAAAAGGCCACCGACACCTTCGGGTATCACAGGGCTAAATGTAACAAGCCCCATTGTGAGTTCTTTAATGCCAACAATGTCTACCTTTGTAAAATATCTCATGGCAATACCGGTTGCTGCGATACCAAGTATCAGGAACAGCGGGAAATAATCGGCAGCCTGTGAAATATAGTTCACTTTAATATCAAAGACCCTTCTGAGCAGAAGGAAGAGTGTGGCGGCAGCCAGCACAACACCGGAAAGAAATATCCCGGGCAGACCCAACTGGATAATGCCGTCAATATATTCCAGGAATGCTACACAGGAGGGAATCGGAGACAGGAAAAACCTGAAATGCCGTAAAATGACCACTAAAAATGCATAGTGGAATGCCAGAGCACCGACCCAAAGGAAGATTTCCCAGGAGTAGGTCAGACGGTTTTGCTCATTGGTGTTAAACGCTGCTTTTGTGTTTCGGAACAAGGACCTGAAAGCAAAGATTTCAAGTGCCATGCGAATGAAGACACCCATGGACGTGTTAGGGTTGTCAATGCTGTTCTGTTTGACCCACGGAAGTGACTTTTGTTGCCCGCAGGTTGTGGGAATCCTGAATGGAACCGCAGAGGATGCCCAGCCCATGACCTTGATGCCGAATCCGACAATAAAGGCTATGATGGCCAGATACGGGATGATAATCCCGAATAGCACCTGAAGCCCTGCTCCCTCAACCCCTGTATAGGCCACTAAAAAAAGCAGAAAGACAGCTGCCAGGGGGACCAAGTACTTTTGATTCATATTATAAACACCTCATTATGTTGATGTATGACAAAGCAAAGATTTTGTCATGCATGTTAAGATTTTTTTGAGCCCAGAAGATCCTCTTCCGAAAGCTCGGCTACTAAACCTGCCCTTTCAAAAGCCTTGTGAATTCGTCTTTTGGATTCAGTGGCCTTTAAAAGGAATATTTCTTCTTTACATTTCATCAATCGGTTGAATGCTGCCAGGGCGATTTTGTCAACTATTTTGTCAAATTCTCTAATCAGGCTTTTATCCAGTGTTTCTTCTCCAATTTTCTTTAGAGAAAAAACAAAACTGACTGCACCTGCAGCATCAAATGCCTGGACCGCGCGGATACGAATAATCGGATCCAGTGTTTTTTCAAGCGACTCCTGGTCAAAATCTTTAATAATCAGATCAAGAACGGCTTCTAATGCTTCTCTGGTAATTGCGCCTACAGGGTTGTCAAACCGGTTTGCATCCTTGCCCAAGATTCTGGCAGATTGTTGCGGATATGTATCAATGGTGGATTGGAACCATTTTTTGATAAACGTATTCTTATTATTCTTAAGTTCTTGTTTTAAAACCATTTGCTGTTATTTCATATATGTAAAATAAATTCGTAGCCTTATAATAATTGTAGATGGATATAGACTTAGTACAATTTTATGTCAAGGGAAAAGCGTCTACTAATGCCCCAATTGAATCTCTTTATGGCAAAAGAAAAATACCATTGTTCGGCTTTTTATAAATTTTTATTGAATTAAAAAAGCGTATCTATTAAAAGGGGAGATCAAGAATTTTGGAACTCACATCTGAAATGATTTTTCACTTTTATATGAGGGATTTTATGAAAAAGGAAAAAA
>JAAEMC010000530.1 GCA_024225895.1 Desulfobacteraceae bacterium
ACAACATCGAGCACTGCCATAGTGGCATTGCGATGCTGACACCCGAAGCTGTCCACCATGGCCGCGCTCCGGAAATCTTGGCTGCTCGGCAGAAAGTCTTGATGGCAGCGTATCAAGCTCATCCGGAAAAAACAGCAGCAGCTTAATTTCCACTTAAAAAGCAGCATGAAAGTGGATATGGAAAAAGCTAAAAAAATCTTGAAAGATATCATGGATGTAACCCTGTCAGAGCCTAAAAGTGAAGTTTTGACGGAAATGACAAGGACTGTCAAACTTATCGTTGAAGAATATTTAAAAAATCCTAATATTGTCTCCTATCTCGCCAAAATCTCAGTGCATGATTATTCCACCCAGCTTCACCTGATCAATGTAATGCTCTATTGTATGGGCTACGCCTACTATAATGACATGGGAAAAAATAATATTAAACTCTACGGTTTGATCGGACTGATGCATGATATAGGCAAAGTGGGCATTCCGGATTATATTTTGCAGGCACCCAGGAAATTAACTGAAAATGAGTTCAATATTATAATGGAACACCCGAAGAACGGATGGAAAATTCTCCATGATTGCGATTTTGACGTCCGGGTCCGGATAACTGCCTTGGAGCACCATGAAAGGCTTGACGGGTCTGGATATCCTGACGGTAAATCAGGGAATAATCTTTGCGAAACATCCCGGATGCTCGCAATTATTGATGTGTTTGAAGCGTTAACCACCTGGCGCCCCTATAAGGAGCCCTTAAAGCCATTCAGCGCGTTGCAGGTAATCAAGCAGGATGTCCTTGCCAAAAAACTGGACCCAAAAATTTTTAGAAAATTTGCCTACAGCATTGTTGGAATCACCAGTCCTGAGTTTAATAAAACCCTGTTTTAACCTGATCCGGATATTTCACGATCAAAGACCGGCGCTTACGAAATAGGATAAAAAAGTTACGAAATAGGCAGATGTATAATAAAAGTCGCGCCCTTTCCCGGCTCTGAAATGACATTCATTTTTCCACCATGATTATCGGTCACAATGAAATAGGAAACAGACAAACCAAGACCGGTCCCCTGTCCCACCGGTTTTGTAGTAAAAAAGGGTTCAAAAGCCCTTTTCCTTGTTTCATCATCCATTCCCGGACCATTATCCTCAATCTCGATGCAGGCTATGTTCTCTTTCTTTTTTACGCGTAACAAGAATATTGGATTTTTTGAAAAATTGTCTTGTTGCATGGCCTCTGCAGCATTTTTCATAATATTGAAAAAGACCTGCTGAATCTTGGTTGCTTCACATGGGATCTGCGGCATATCCTCTTCATATTCACGAATGATCTTTATTTTTTTAAAATCATACTGTTTTTTCAGATCGTAATCACTTCTGGCCAGCTCAACCGTCTGATCTAAGATTACAGCGATATCCTGGGGGATTTTACCTGAATAATCCTTTCTTGAAAAACTGAGCATATTCGCCACAATCTTGGATGCCCTGACTCCTGCCTCATGAATACGCTCAAGCTGCTGGATAATCCCTCTTTTCTCCAAAAAGACTCTTATGGACTCCATTGACACACCGGCTTCTTCGGCTGCCTTTGTACTGGCCGGCATATCCTTTTGTACTCTCCTTAGAACCACCTGCGCATTCTGCATCATACCAGCCAAGGGATTGTTTATTTCATGGGCCATGCCTGCAGCAAGGCCGCCCACGGAAAGCATTTTTTCCGATTGTACAATCATCTGTTCCATGCGAACGTGTTCTGTAATATCGTCCACCCGGATCACCACACCTTCAACAACATCAGCAACAATGGGATAGATTGTAATATCCTCATACTTCAAGCCGTCGCTGGTCTGGATTGATTGTTTGGGCATAAAACAGGGTTCCCCTGCATCAATGGCCTTTTTAATGTGCGTCATCATGGATGACATTTGGGGAATCACATCCACCAGAGGCTTTTTATATGCCTCAGAAGCTGTCTTGATAAAAAGCGTTTCCGCCTCTTTATTCCACAGATTGATTTTGAATTCCAGGTCTACGCTTATCAATACACTGGGCATGGAATTGATGATATTATCAATATAATTTTTCGCCTTTTTCAGCTCTTCTTCCGTCTGTTTTAGATCAGATACATCAATGGTGATGTCCACTAAACCTTTATCGCCGTCAGCAGCAGTAAACGGTACTTTTTTTGTGGAATACCACCTTGGCAACTCCCGGGCCGTTCCATGGGTTTCTGTTAATAACGTCAGTGTGTGACCGGTCTGAATCACCCGGCGGTCATCCTCCAGGGTCTGCCTGGCCTCTTCCTTATCCTTAAACACTTCTACCTGACGTTTTCCGGTCAAATCCTCCACCGTGGTATTCAAATCATCAGCCACGGCTTTATTGACCACCAAAAACCGGCCTTCAAGATCCTTTACAAAAATCATGTGAGGAATCAAATCAATAATCAACCGTAAAAAGGACTCGCTCTTTTCCAATGCCAATGCAGTTTCCCGGTGCTTGCTGATTTCAGATTCCAAAGACTGAACTTTTTCTTTTACAGCATCGCGCATGGAAATTAGATTGTCTGCCAGGGCCCCGATTTCATCATCCCTGTGGACACTGATGGGTTGGTCCAGTTTTCCGGATGCGATTTTTTCAGAATCCTGCTGCAAATCCTGCAAGGGCCGGACAAACCGAATCAGCAACAAGATAATGAGGGCAACACCCAGGATGAGGTCAAGGACAACCACCTGTAACAGGCTGGACCATTTTAAAATCCTGATTTTTTCCTTTAAAAGCACATGGGTAACAACAATTTCCACCTCACCGATATCTTCGGTTTTAAAAAAAATCGGCAATTGAGCCGCCCTGTTATTGTACGTATCATCCGGATCATAGTCTGCATCTTCAAATATAAGATATTTTTCGTTCAAATCAAAAATTGTTATTTTTACAATCTCAGGTTTTCTTAAGGCCGCCTTACAGATTACAGTGCAGGTCTCATCATCAAAATTAAAGAGTGCGGTGGAAAGGCTAGCTGATAACTGGGAGGCTTCGTTCTTTAAAAAAATATCCATATTTTTTTCATGGGCCCGGGTTTGGGTATGAATACGCAGCATCCCAAAGATTATCAGAACGATGGTAGGGATACCGATAACAATCAGGCTGAATTGTATAGAAAGGTTTTGTAAGCTGATTCCTGATTTTTTTGGGATCATATTCATCCTATTGCAATATCAAAACGATTATAGCGATTGCCGCAAATAATTTTGCGATTTAATATCTGCTGCACGAGCAATCGTCAAGGGCCAAATGACTCTAAAATAGTCTAATATAAATGAAATAGGATGATATTTCATCTTCATAATCAAAAAAAAAATACTTGTGTCATTTGGTATACCTATACGCCGGGCAATTTAATTACCAATCATTTTACAACTTAAAAGTTTTATCATTTATGATAGATTCAACGGCAAGGTGCCATTTCGCCATAAAAACACGGTCCATGTCCTTTCTGAATGCGAATCCTATGTCCGGGTCCCGAAGATAGAACCACTCGACCATATCCTTGCCCTGTATGTCCTTCTTTCTTATATTAAACAGAATATGTCCAGGTGTTTTTATGGATTCCAGTGCTTTTCCGATATCTACAATTTTTACTTGTTCCGCAATACCACATCGTTTAAAGATCTCTTTAACTAGGGCCATATTTATTTCATTTTCAGTGTTTCCCTTGGGATCCTCAACAATCTGGACAACCGGTTTTGCGGATTCTCCAAAGGATTTTAAGGTTTTTTTTGAATTGATATAGAGATATAAATACCTTTTAAGTAATCGATCAATGGTTCCGTCATTTCTCAGCCGGTCAATAAGTTTATTCATGGACGAGATAAGGCCCTTATGGGGACTCTTTTTTGACACGGTAATGTACATATTCTCGTATGCCAGCGGCTTTTCAATTTTTTTTATTTGATCGTCATAATTGTTAACCGCTGCATTGATCCGGCAGGGATAATCCCCCCAGAGGATATAATCCACTTTTTTTGAAATAAGTTGTTTGAACAAAGATTTGGAATCATATACCCGCAATACATTGAGCTTGGTTTCAATGAAGCTGTCCAGCCCATCACCAAAACTATCGCCAAACATGGAAATTCCTATTTTGCCGACAAGATCATGACGATCTGCCAACGGTTTTGTATTTTCTGTTAAGACGAAAATTGAGTTGGGATCAGTGGCATAAGCATGTGAGTAATCCATATATAAGCGGCGCCGGACGTTGGAATACGCACCCACTAAAAAATCCGCCTTGCCTTTCTGGACCATTTCCTGTGCCCTGGCCCAGGGACCTGTCGATTGAATAACGTAATCCTGTTCCATTTCATCCAATGCCATACGGATAAGCTGAGCGCCTGCACCCACAATTGTTTTTTCGACCTTCCACATGAAGGGTGGATAGTCCGGATGGCCCGTACAAATTATCCGTTGTTCCGATGCCCATAAAATTGAAGGAAAGAAAAACAAGAAAATAAGGAAAACGCTATTTCTCAACATCGTTTTGAAAAAAATCATGGGAACCTCATTTCTAGTGAATATGAACCACTCTAACATAACCCTTTTAAAATGCAATAAAATTATGGAAAATCACTACTCCCTATTACTACAAACGGATTCGCTTTATCTAAAAATGGTCTTGGTTCTCAAATGCAACTTGATTGTAAAGGGAATACATTTCTAGTATGATTCAATTCTATTTTAACATAAGGAATAATAAATAGCCCATGTTTTTACCTACCACCCCAAAAGAGATCAAAGCCCTTGGCTGGCAAAAGCTGGATGTCATATTGATTACAGGGGATGCTTATATTGATTCGCCGTTCATGGGAATCTGTGTGATCGGTAAAATACTAATAAAGCATGGATTCAAGGTCGGCATTATCGCCCAGCCTGACATTAACAGCGAAAAGGATATCTTAAGACTGGGGGAACCCGCTCTTTTCTGGGGGGTGACTTCCGGTTCAGTGGATTCCATGATCGCCAATTATACGCCCTTGAAAAAAAAAAGAAAAAAGGACGACTTTACACCCGGCGGCATAAACAATCGCCGTCCGGATCGAGCACTCATTGTCTATGCAAATTTGATCAGAAGATTTTTCAAGAATACCTGCCCCATTGTCCTGGGTGGCATTGAAGCCAGTTTAAGAAGAATTGCCCACTATGATTTCTGGTCCAATAAAATCCGAAGATCGATCCTTTTTGATGCCAAGGCCGACATTCTGGTATACGGGATGGCAGAAAAAACAATACTTGATCTGGCCACAACATTGCAAAATGGCGAGCCCATCGATAGTATCAAAGGTCTCGGATTTATTTCAAAACAGAAACAGCATCTTCTAATCCCTTCCTTTCAAGCTGTGAGTCAGGACAAATCTCAATATATCAAAAGCTTTCACACTTTTTATGAGAACAATGATCCTATTACGGCCCAGGGCCTTTGCCAAAAGCACGGGGACCGTTACCTGGTGCTGAATCCGCCGGGTCCTTATCCAGATACCACGGAACTGGATGCCATATATGACCTTGATTTTGAGCGGGACCTTCATCCCTTCCATAAGAAAGAAGGCGAGGTGCGCGCCCTTGAAACCATCCGCTTTTCTGTCCCCATTCACCAGGGCTGCTACGGGGAATGTAATTTTTGCGCCATTGCCGTACACCAGGGCCGTACCGTAAGGTACAGAAGCGAAACATCCATTTTAAAGGAAGCTAAAACCATCTCAGAACTCAAAGAGTTCAAAGGCTATATTCTAGATTTGTCCGGCCCCACTGCCAACATGTATGGTTTTGAATGCCAAAAAAAATTGGAGAAGGGGGCCTGCAATGATAAACGCTGCCTATTTCCAAAAGTCTGTAAAAGCCTTAAACCTGACCATTCCAAACAAATCAGGCTTATAAAAAAAATAGAGAAACTTGATCGGGTCAAAAAAGTCTTTATCAGCTCCGGTATTAGATACGATCTGATTCTCAATGATACTCAAAAAGGAGATACCTATCTAAAAAAAATCGTTTTTGACAATGTCTCAGGGCAAATGAAGGTGGCACCCGAACATACCATGAAAAATATTCTAACGCTTATGGGCAAACAAGACATAAACGATCTTCTGGTCTTTAAAAAAAAATTTGATTCATTGACGGCCCAGGCCAAAAAAAAGCAATTTCTAACCTATTACCTGATCGCCGCTCATCCCGGCTGCCAAAAAGAAGATATGAAATCACTTAAAAAATTCACCTTGCAAAAATTGAATATCCAACCAGAGCAGGTTCAGATCTTCACCCCTTCGCCTTCCACATACTCAACATTAATGTACTATACCGGAATAAATCCCTTTGATAAAAAAAAACTATTTGTGGCCAAAAACAATAATGAAAAAGAAACCCAAAAAAAGATTGTCACGGCCAAAGCCAAAAAAACAAAAAAAAGCAACCGGCCGCATGGAAAATAATATCGGGATTCATATTTGATGAAGGCTAATTAAAGGCGGGTTATATTTTAAAGCTGTATTCGCTGATCAAATAATTCATACGTTCCAGAGCCATTTTATCAAGGGATTCAAATTGAAAGCCCGCTACCATGTAGTCTGGATTGACATCTTGTTCACACCAAAGGCTTTTAGCTTCAAAATCAAGGCTGCAATCCATGCTAAACTCCTCTCTAAGATCGATGGTAAGGGCAAAGACCTTATTCAACTCAATGGCATCCGAAGTCAAAACCATGACTCCCTCAGAAGATATATCAGCTAGGTATCCCAAAAGACTGCCTGTCCTTTGGCGGTTTACTTTTAAATAAAAATAAAGCTGTTTGCGCTCTGCCTTGCGCTTTTCTTTTCTTGGAAACACGAAGTTGCTCATCATCTTTTCCTGATAAAAGTAATGATATCTTCCAATAGGATACACGAGGTTCCTGGAAAACAAAAGCCCAACAAAAAAGATTTCATAAAAAACTTTATCACTAAACCCATCCCGGAATATAAATTTGATCCCAAATTTTGATTGTTATTGACAAAATCTGGCGAATGGTTTAACCATTAAAGAAGATAGATATTCCATTGGACCTTCATTTTTAAGGACAACAAAAAAAGACATGACAGCAAATAGAATTACAAAACATCCTGTATTACAGGTTTCCCAAAAGGAAGATGTCGCATTTTACTGGAACAAATCAAAGATGACGGCAAAAAAAAATGAGGTCATTTCATCGGCCCTGTTTGCAAATAATATTAAAATATTCGGCCACCATCAAAAGGATGGCTCTGCCCAGGGCATATTCTGCGCCAACGGGCAGTGTGCCAAATGCACCGTCATTGCCAACGGAGTACCGATAAAGGCCTGCATGACAAAAGTTAAAGAAAACATGATCGTTGAAAGTGTTGAGGGCCTTCCAAAACTCCCGGATGTGGACCAAAAACCCAAAATCAGCGACATTGAGCACATCAAAACCGATGTACTGATCATTGGTGGCGGCCCTGCCGGGCTTTCTGCCGCCATCCAGCTTGAAAAAAATGATATCAACGCCGTCCTTGTGGATGATAAAGACGAACTGGGAGGTAAGCTGGTATTGCAGACCCATAAGTTTTTCGGGTCGGTGGAGGATTCCTATGCAGGGATGCGCGGAATGGATATCGGCCGGATGCTGGCCGAAAAAGTGGAGAAAAGTCAACACATTGCTGTTTGGAAAAACAGTACCGCCCTTTATGTATTTGATGATCAAAAAGTCGGAATTTTAAAAGACGGGATCTATAAA
>JAAEMC010000531.1 GCA_024225895.1 Desulfobacteraceae bacterium
AATCCTGTGCCAAGGCAGTTAATATCGAACTCAAAGAAGGGGTTTATTACTATATGACCGGCCCGTGCTATGAAACCGCCAGCGAGGTTAAGGCAATCAATAGATTAGGTGCCAATGCCGTAGGTATGTCCACTGCTCCGGAGGTGATTGTTGCCGCCCATGGCGGAATGAAAATTATGGGGCTTTCGTGCATTACCAATATGGCAACAGGCATTCGCGATCAACATATCGACCACGATGGGGTAATGAAAATGGGGAATCAGGTGGAAAAAAAGTTTATGACCCTGTTAAAATCAATTTTAAGGGAATGGTCAATCCTGTAACGGCCATTCGATGTCCTCGGGCCGTTCTAATAGTGATTCCAGTTTTTCAAAAAAAAGTCCGGCATGATATCCATCTGCCAGGCCGTGGTGAAGCTGCAAAGAGACCGGCATGGTAACTTTATTACCATCATGGGTGAATTTCCCCCAGGAAATTCTCGGGATGCAAGCCGTGTTATCCATCTTCATTGGATGGGTGACAGATGTATAATTCATCCAGGGAACACAGGAAACATAGAGCAGGTTATCAACTCCCGATTTGTCTTTAATCTTTGGATTTGATTTTGTCTGTGCAATTCCCTGATTCACTCTGGAAAAAAACAATGTAAGATCATGGGTATAAACAGCGGTGCAAAATGCAAGTATTTTATCCTTTGTCAACAGGGTGAATGCAGGATCAACCCGATCATGTTCCACAACATCATCATCCCGAATACGATACCGAATTTCAGGTACGCTGTTTGCTGCACAGCTTATCATCCATAAAATGGCATTATATTTTGAAATCCCATGGTTCTCAAGGTAGTGAAATGTTTTTGTAATCGTTGATTGCACACAGACATTAAATAGGGGGTATTCATATGCTTTAAAATAATCAAATGTCTCCCGTCTGGGCCATGTCGTGGGGTCCAAAAGCTTCATGCATTCTTCCTTTATGTGAACGAATTTATTTTGTCGCTTATTTTTTTTTATATTTTTTTATACAT
>JAAEMC010000532.1 GCA_024225895.1 Desulfobacteraceae bacterium
GCCGGATGACAATTTTTTAAACACTAATACCTATGCGGTCGGTGATCAGATAATAACACCAAACACAGACGGTGATGTCACTACCGACAATGTCTATATGCGGTTGTATGATACCGTGGTCACAGGCAAAAATATGGGATTATAAATTTGGAAAACATGAAAACAATGGATTTAAAAAAAGACAGCAACGGATTTACTCTGGTAGAGGTCATGATTGCCCTGGTTATCCTCTCAATAGGAATCCTGGGAATCGCCTCCATGAATGTCTCGTCAGTCCAGGGCAACGGCTATGCCCTGAACTTGACTTCTGCAACCAATATTGGCCAGGAGATCATTGAAGAGATGATGAAGGCATCGTATTTTGATACTAATTATTTTACTGATCAAAATGGTGACGGGCAGGCAGGGCTGGTCAATACCGGAGGCGCTGCCGATTACAGCTGGACCAAGACCGTAGAGGGTACGCTGTTTACTGCGGGCTGGAACATTTCTCCACTAGACCCCATAAATGATACTAACACTATACAGATCAATATCACCTGGATTGAAAAAAACCAGAACAGAGTTTTGTCAATGACATATATGAATTTTGACATAATATAATTAAATGTCATTAAAACCAATTAAATGTCATGAACAGACTATTTTTATTTATGCTGGAGTAAAACCATGAAAAATATTTTTTTAGTTAAAAATGAGCAGGGATCCGCATTGGTGATCTGTATGCTGGTATTGACACTCCTCACCATTATGGGGGTAGCTGCTACCCGTACTACTAATCTGGAAATCCAGATATCCGGTAATGACAAATGGGCCAAAGTAGCTTTTTACGGGGCAGACGGCGGTGCCCAGGCCATGATTCGACTATTGGAGCAAAATATTGACGATGCAGGTTTTGTCCTGGACGGATCGGCTCAAAACACATTTACTGTAGGGAATATGCGCGGAACTGTGCTCAATTTTTATATGAATCCTACACCGACAGATATTTGCACCAACCCCATCCCTACCGGTTCTCCATCCTCCATCCTGCCATCTGACAACAACCGGGATGTCTTCATGCCGGTAACGGCGATAAGCAATGCCGGACCCCGCACAAACTTCAGGGTTGGAGGACCATCTGCACCACGTAATGGAAGTAATATTCTGATGGCAGCCGGCTATGAAGCCGATGGTTTCGGCATGGCTGGTGGCGGGGGACAAACCCGGTACAATATCGGCTCCCAGAGAGCAGACATGTCAAACAGCAACGCAGCCATACAGGTCAATTGGAACCATGTGTATTAACCATTTTCACTAAAAATTGAACAACCCATTACAGGAGACCGTAAAATATGATCCATTCTTTACCAAACCCTAAACTCCGATTCATGGTGGCATTCATATTCATAATATCATTATGCATGTTTTTCAGTATGAACTTTTCATGGGCTGGTGAAAGGAAACCTGATCCCCATGATACTCTTAAGATCAGGCGAGTTGAACTTTTGGGGGTCATGCTTACAAAAATAAAGGAAGACAGGTTCATAATTGATGGCATAAGCTATATCAGCAATGATCAAACCAAATACCATACCGAATACAATAAGCAGGGCTTGACTGACGACACAGCTGTTGATGATATTGAAGTGCCCTGCCTTGTGGATATAAACTATAAAACTTTCTCGGTCCATACAGAGAGGTATCCCTATGATCCTCAAGACCGTGTTTTAGTTGATCTGACGGTAAAATGGACAAAGCAAACCGGGCAAGGGGGGTAACCATGAAGACAGCATTTTTTCGTTCTGCTTTTTTGAAAGCTTTTTTATTTATATCATTCATTCTTTTGTATTTTCCTTTAAATGCGTTTGCTGTCTGTGATCCGGGAATTGCCAATTATCTTGCCTTTCCCCCGTTTGTCAGCAACAGAGTTCCCCCCAATATCTTACTGATTCTGGACAACTCCGGTTCCATGAACGAATTTGCATATAAAGAAGTCAACGGGAACAGCAGTGAAGGAACCGCCTATACAGGCTATATTCCAGGCCAGGAATATTATGGTTTATTCAATCCCAACAAACTATATTCCTATGACAACACCAACCACTATTTTTATGTAGATGGCGATGCTGTTGATGATCCCTTAACCACGAATATCACTGAACGATCCACAGGGAGTGACCCCGCTGTAAGAAAATTTTCCGGCAACTGGCTCAACTGGTGGACTATGAGACGACTTGATGTTGCTAAAAAAGTGCTTACCGGCGGCAGGGTCGCACCAAACACCACGGATCTCGTTTTGGAAGGCATGCCGACTGAAAGAGAATATAGGAAAATTTTTAATGACTATACCACTGCCGATGATCCGGAAAGTATCATAACAGACAAAAATGTTTACTATACCCCTTTTCATCAAGGAATTTATTCTTACTGGAGAAATACAGACCGGGGGGATTACAGCCTTGGCGGTCCTGCCGAGACCTTTGTTCCGATTTTTACTGTGGCACCGGCCACTTTTGATGAAGCATCCGACTTAACCGGAGGATCACAGGTAAATGTTCCGGATGATACAGACTATCTCTCGGACCCGGTTGACAGGGGCGGCAGTGCGACAGATGTCGGAGGCAGTGTAGGGGAACTGAATCATACACGCAAAGGCTATCTTGTGGCCTTGAAGGTGGATGCGGAGGACCTGCCCGTAGAAGGAATCATACAGCAAATGGTAGGCAGGGCACGGTTCGGGTATATGCAGTTCAACTATGGCAGAGGACCGGGTGAAAACAAATCCTGGAATGGTAACGCTGGTTCCTGGGACATTGACGATGACGGCAATAAAGATATATACAGGAAGTTCACAGACGGCGGCCGGGTGAGAAACTATGTAGGCGACATCAACACCACCACAGATCCCCATGGGGATACGGTTCTACAAATCATTCAGAACATTAATCAGCAGAATATCCAGATGATGACACCGATAGAAGAGGTGTTATGGGAGGCGGTGAAATATTTTAAACAGGATGACCCTGCATATCTGCCGGAGGCTTCTCCGGATACCCCACCCAGCAATGCTGTCAATTTTGAAAAAAGTAACACTTGGGATCCCTACTATTTTGATTCTTTAAACGATTTTATCCCGTGCGCCAAGTCCTATATCATACTGGTATCAGATGGTGAAGGTAATAACAACGACGGAGTACCATCGGCTGACTGGCCCAGCGGTGCAAACACAGACGATCTGTCTTCTGACGGCGATGGATATTTAGATGATATTGCATTTAACATGCACACCCATGATTTAAGAGACGATATAAAGATGGGCGAGACCATTGAACATATCGACCAGACCATCACTTTATATACTGTATTCACATTCGATGATTCAACATCAGCCAAGTCTGAAATGATGAGGGCTGCAAGGGCCGGCGGGTTTAATGACCTGGACAGAGACGGCGATCCCGGAGGTGTTTTTTCTACCGATCCTGCCAGTTGTGTTTGTTCCGAGGAATGGGATAAGGAATGCGGAGACAGCTCAGCTGAGGGCTACAAAATCCCGGATACCTATTTTGAAGCCCAGGACGGCGGGGAAATGGAAGAAAAAATCATGACCGCCATTGCCGATATCCTGTCCAAGAGTGCATCCGGTACTGCTGCCTCTGTTATTTCCAATGCCAGAGGCGGCCAGGGCGCCATTTATCAAGCGGTTTTTTTCACTGAATCCGAAGCAGAACCCAACACCGGACAGACGGTAAAATGGTATGGCAACGTCCACACGCTATTCGTGGATGACTACGGTTATATGTATGAGGACACAAACCAGAACATGATGCTGGACCTGGGAGATTATAGGGTCGTTTTCAACGGCGTCACCGGTGAGGTTGAATTATGGGAATATATTTTACTCACTGAAGAGTGGATCTATTATGATGATGCTGACATTACGGATTTAAAATTTATCTGGAATTCATTGGAGTGGATGTCTGATGTTGCCATGGATGTCACCACCCAGCGGATATATGATAAAAATGACAAACAGCGCTATATCTTTACTGATTTAATATCCGGACCCATTACCACGGATGCCAATGGATACCCTCTTAATGTTGATTCCTCCCAGCAAATGGATTTTACGCAAGATTTTGCAAATGATAAAATCAACGATACTTACTTTTTCTTAAATCCCTACCTGGAATACGACCATGACAACAATTCAGGAACTGGTGACATCGGGCTGACAGAAGACCAGATGATCGAAGAAGCCCAGAACATTATCAATTTTATAAGGGGAGAAGAAGGGCTGACCGAGACCGGTACAGGTATATCTTACCGGGACCGGACCCTGGATCTTGATGGGGATAGTATCGATGAAACTGTTTACCGTATAGGTGACATTATCCACTCTACGCCCACGATAGTGACAAGTCCGGCTGAGGATTATGATCAAATATATAGAGATGATACCTACAGGGAATTTCGAAAGCAGTATTTAAACCGCAGGACAATGATTTATGCCGGGGGCAATGACGGCATGCTCCATGCCTTTAACGGCGGCTTTTTTGATACAGAAAACAAGCAGTTCTTAAAGCAGCCTAATATCACCGTCAATTCCAACTTGGTGCCCGGTGTTTGGGATGCAGGCTCATCCGAGTGGATAAAAGATCCCAGCCCCACAGGGACCAACTATAAATGGGATATCGGTTCTGAAGTCTGGGCCTATGTCCCCAATTCCCTTCTGCCCCATTTAAAATGGCTTAAAGGGGATCTTGGCCTCAATACCCATGTTTATTATGTGGATTTAAAACCCCGGATTTACGATGCCAATTTTTTCCCAGAGGATGGTGATCATCCTAATGGATGGGGAACGATACTTATTGGCGGCATGCGCCTTGGCGGCGCCCCCATCGGGGTTCAAACCGATGTGGATGCCGGTGGAGACCCCGCACCAACAGGGGCTTGCGAAATGAACTTTACCGCCACCTATTTTGCTTTGGATATTACCAATCCGGAAGTACCGCCCAAACTTCTCTGGACTTTTACAGACCCCAAGCTGGGATTTACCACCTCTTACCCCACCCCTATCCGCATGAAGGATAAATGGTTTATTGTAATCGGATCCGGCCCGGATAATTATGAGGCAGTACAGGATGTTACTACACCGGTATATGGCGGCCGAAGCGATCCGGGATATGTTTTTGTACTGGATGCTGAAACCGGACTTCCGGCAACAACAGATCCATATCTGTTCGAAGGGGATCCCCAGTCCTTTATGATCGATCCAATTGCCATTGATATTGATATCGAAACCGAAGCAAAAACGACTCTTCCGGGCATTAACTGGTCAGGAGAAGCGATTTACATTGCCTCTGACAGTACTGATCCTTCCGGTGCTGACGGAAAAGTATATCGCATCTATACAGACGATAGTTCTAACCCTGATGATTGGGATATGATTGAGTTTTTTGATGCCAATGCCGGACTGAAGGATCAGGATGGAGATTTTTATCATCAGCATATTAATACGTCCCTTTCGGTTGCAATGGACGACAATGGCCGGATATGGCTTTATTTTGGCACTGGCCGGTTCTGGGGTAATCTGGATAAGATGGACCCCTATTTCAGCTATACCAATGCCTTTTACGGCATCATGGAACCGGTTGATGATGATCATGACCAGATCTACGACGGCACTAATATAGATTACACAAAAGGAGTAGGCTCTAAAGACGTCAATCTTATGGATGTAACTTACATACAAGTGGAAGAAGGCGGTGAAATCATCAAAGAAGATGGACCTGTTTGGCCGTCCCGCAAAGATATAGATCTCGACGGGGACAAGGACTTCATTGATCTGATTTATCAGATTGGCGGCAGGCCCCTCCCTCCATCAGATCCTTTATATGTGCCAAGCATGGGCGGCTGGTTTTTTGATTTTGAGACCGATGGGGAAAGAAATCTTGGGCAGGCAGCCGTACTTGGAGGTCTGGTATCCTTTACCACCTATCTGCCGGATAACGATGTGTGTGCATCTGAAGGATATAGCCTTTTATACGGCGTTTACTACAAAACAGGTACAGCATATACAAAAGGTGTTTTAAAGGATAGCAGCAACAATTATACGGGTATTGATACAGACAATAATGTGGTGAAAAAAATCAGTATCGGAAAAGGATACTCAACTAAACCCAGTATTCATACTGGACGGCAGTCAGGATCAAGGTCTTATGTACAGACCAGCAGCGGGGACATTATTGGTATTGAACAGGAGAATCCGGGCCATACAAAAAGCCATAAGGATTCGTGGCAAAATCTGATGAATACTGATTGTGATTAAAAAAAGGCTGTTGCGGTTCTCTAATATATGTTCTGTTTAAATCATACTAATGAATTATAAAAAGGGCGCACATATACATATGTGCGCCCACCTTCAACATCGTATAGTCCTAAAAAGGGCAGACACACAGGGCTGCCCCTACATTTTATACCCAATTTAGTCCGGTAATTATCCCGATATATCCCTAATCGTTTTTATCCAGCCGGTAGCGCATGGAACGAAGGCTGATGCCGAGGTGATCCGCGGCTTTGCTTTTGTTGCCGCCGGACAGTTCCATGGCTTTTTCAAGGTATGCATTTTCGATTTCAGAAAGAATTTCATCCAGGTTGACACCCTGCTCTACTTCATTTAAATCAAACCTTCTGCCCTTGATGCCCTCGATCCATCTTCTTTTCTTGTGCATGGAAATGGTCAGGCTTTCGGGTAGAATAATATTGGTGGAGGAAAGGGCAACAGATCTTTCGATCAGATTTTCCAGCTCCCGGACATTTCCCGGGAAACTGTATTTATTTAAAAAATCAATGGCATAGGATGATAGTTTGACAATATCCTTTGCCATTATTTTAGAATATTTACGGGCAAAATGGCGGGAAAGGATTTCAACATCGCCCTTTCTGTCGCGCAGTGGCGGCACTTTGATGGGGATGACATTGAGCCTGAAGAAGAGATCTTCCCTGAAATTGCC
>JAAEMC010000533.1 GCA_024225895.1 Desulfobacteraceae bacterium
ATTTTTCCTTGAACCATATTGCTCAGATGCAGCCTGAATTAAGTTATCAGCAGATTGAATTCTTTCTGAACGACCTTGTGCGTAAAGGATTTTTCGAACTTCGGGGCGTTGCTTTTATAACGGATGATGAACTGCCTTTTGTTTCGATTATCATACCGGTAAGAAACAGGCCAAAAGACATATCTGCCTGCCTTAACTCCTTAAAAGAACTTGAGTATCCTAAAGAAAAAACTGAAATCATTGTTGTGGACGATGCATCAGATGATAATACAGCCGGGATGATCAAACATTTTCCTGAAGTCAGACTCATCGCCCTTACTCAACACAGCCAGGCTTCTTTTTGCCGAAATCGCGCTGCCGAAGCGGCAAAGGGTGATATCTTGGCTTTCATAGATTCCGACTGTCTGGCTGATCCTTCCTGGCTCAGGGAACTTGTCCCGGCTTTCAGGGATGGATCCCTGGGTGCCCTGGGCGGACTGGTGGATTCATATTATGATGAAAAAAGCCTGGACCAGTATGAAATGGTAAAATCCGCATTAAAAATTGGTTCCTGGTTTAAAAGATCAATGAAAAAGGAGCGATTTTTCTATGTGCCCTTCTGCAATATTCTGGTCAGACGTGACCTGTACCTTAAACTGGGCGGGCTTAATGAAGCACTTCATGTGGGCGAGGATGTGGATTTTTGCTGGAGATTACAGGACAGCAGGGCAATGCTTGAATACAGGCCGGTCGGCCGGATATTCCACAAACACCGGAACAGTCTTCTGCCATTTTGCTCCAGGCGCTTTGATTACGGAACCTCGGAGCCGTTATTGCACAAACTCCATCCTGACAGGATAAAAAAACTATTGATTCCGCTCCATGCA
This sequence comes from Desulfobacteraceae bacterium, assembly GCA_024225895.1. GTDB lineage: Bacteria > Desulfobacterota > Desulfobacteria > Desulfobacterales > Desulfobacteraceae > JAAEMC01. The sequence continues at coordinate 867 of JAAEMC010000533.1, forward strand.
TTATTATTTTGGATGCTACTGTTTTTATCCATGTTTTTTAATAGCATCATACCTCTTATTTTGTGTGCGGGAATCTTTTTATCAGACACAGTTAACCGGTACGCAAAACTGAATAAAAAGAAACTGCCCATCAGGTTTACCGCTGTCTTAAACGCCGTGATACGCAGTTATCTTTTTTTTTTATATCACAGCACAAGTTTTGTATCCCGGTATTATCTTATACCAGGCCTGCTGCTTCTGCCTTTTCTTCCAAAATTCGGCGGTATTATTATTTGCATGCACCTGGCAGCAGGCGTTGCAGAATATTGTGTAAAAGAGGCCCGCATGAATCCCATACCATTTCTTTTTTTCTTTTCCATGGAGCAGATTTCCTATCAGGCAGGGGTGTTGTGGGGGTGTTTTTTACATGGGAATGCAAATGCTTTTTTACCTATGATCGTGCATAGACAGGACAGGATTTGAATATGAATTTTTTTTTATTTTAGCTCAAACCTATAATCAAAAGGAGACAAACATGCCAAAGTACATCATCGAACGTGAATTACCCGGAGCCGGAAATCTTTCAAGCGATGAGATTCAGGGGATTTCCCAAAAATCATGTGAGGTTTTAAATGACCTGGGACCACAGATTCAGTGGGTACAAAGTTATGTAACAGATGACAAAATCTATTGCGTTTATGTTGCACCGAACAAGGAAATGATTGAAAATCACGCAAAAGAAGGCGGGTTTCCCGCAAACTATATTTCTAAAGTACAACGGATGATTGATCCGACAAGTGCGGAATAGCTCAATTCTTGCAAGGTTTTCATCCGGTACTTAACCTTTGATATAAACAACCTATGTAAATTTAAAAATTGAATTATTATTTTTAAAAGTTTAAATATCAAACAATACAATTTATTGAAAATATTAAATGAATGGAACTGTATGCAGAATCAGGATGATAACTTATTAAAATTTGATATTCCGGAAATTATCTTTGGGCGGGGATCCCTTTCCAAAATAGGGCAGTGTGCCGCACGCCTGGGCGGAGAGAAAGTGCTTGTTGTTACAGATCCGGGTATTATCAAGGCAGGCTGGATTGACAAATGCCTGAAATCTCTAAATGAGGAACAGTTAAAATATATTGTCTATGATAATGTGGTCACAAACCCGCGTGATTTCCAGGTAGATCAGGGGGTTAAGCTCTATCTGAAAAAGGATTGCGACGTAATTATTGCCGTGGGGGGTGGAAGCTCCATTGACACGGCCAAAGGTATTGCGATCCTGGCAACAAATCATGGCACTGTGCATGAATATGTGGGGTGCAATCTTGTTAACCACCCGATTCCCCCCCTGATATGTGTTCCGACAACAGCCGGAACCGGAGCAGATATCAGCCAGTTTGCCGTATTTCTGGATATCAAAGATAAAATGAAGATGTGTATCTTAAGCCGTGCCATCATGCCGGATATATCCCTGATTGATCCGGAATTGCTCACAACCCTTTCAACTGAAATGATCGCAGCAACCGGAATGGATGCCCTGACCCATGCCATTGAAGCATATGTATCTTCGCTTTCCTGGCCAATGACGGATCCCCATGCCATTCACTCCATAGAACTTGTGGCAGAGCACCTGGTAAATGCATCCAAGACAAAAGATATCGATGCCCTGGAGGGAATGTCCATTGCCTCTCTTGAGGCGGGAATGGCTTTTTCCAACGCTATCCTGGGAGCTGTTCACGCCCTGGCTCATCCCCTGGGAGGACTGTACGATCTCCATCACGGTCTTGTTAATTCAGTGCTTTTACCTGCAGTGCTCGATCAAAACCTGAGTCATGCCATGCCGAAATTTGTCCATATTGCCAAGGCAATGGGGCTTGAATTACGGGGAATGAGCTTTGAGGAGGCTGGTTTATACGCACCGGAAAAGGTAAAAAAACTCATTGAAGATTTAGAGCTTCCCACACGCCTTTCCAAATTGGGTGCAGATATTAAAGACATTCCGACCATGGCGGAAATGGCCCAGGATGATATCTGTATGCAGACCAACCCGTGTTCATATTCAAACAAAGAGCTTGAGGCTTTTTACAAGGAGGTCTGGTAGAAAAAAGGGATGGATACAAAAGAAAATTTACCTGACCCTGACTTCAAGGGACTTGGGCATTCAAAAATAGGTTATTTTAAACAGGTTCGTTCAAAAATAAAAGAACTTGAAAATCTCAACCTCAAGCTGTCGCGTCGTCACAACCGCCTGGAAGCCGTATTTAACAGCATGGACAGCGGGTTGGCGATCCTGGACAGGGACCTCAACATTGTCTATGCCAATCATATACAAAAACAGATGTTTCCCGGTATTTCAGGAGGGGATGGCAAATGTTACCGTGTTTTCCATCAAAAAGAAGACGCCTGCCAAAACTGCCCGGCCCTGAAAACCC
>JAAEMC010000534.1 GCA_024225895.1 Desulfobacteraceae bacterium
ATGGTCGTTCCAACAATTGAAAACTCATTAACCTCCTCGCGGAAAGGAATCTGCAGCAATTGCGAGAACATTGATACATGTACACTGCAAAAAACGGAAGACAATGTAATTAATTGTGAAGAGTATAGATAACTATCCAGGAGAAATTAATGAACACTTATACAAATAAAGTTTTAGAAATGCTTAAGGAAAAATACCCCTGGGAAAAAGAATATATTCAATCTGTTTCAGAGGTGTTCAAATCCATCGCACCTGTTCTTGATTCCAATATGGAGTATCAAAACAATCGGATACTTGAACAGTTAGTCGAACCGGACAGATCCATCAGTTTCAGGGTTCCATGGAAAGATGACCAGGGAAGGATTCAGGTCAATACAGGGCATCGTGTTGAATTTAATAATGTACTAGGTCCCTATAAGGGTGGGCTTCGATTCCATGCCTCTGTAACATTGAGTATCATTAAATGTCTCGGATTTGAGCAAATTTTCAAAAATGCACTGACAGGCCTGCTTATCGGTGGCGGAAAAGGCGGCTCTGATTTTAATCCAAGAGGCAAGTCTGAGAATGAGATAATGAATTTTTGCCAAAATTTCATGTTGGAACTTTCAAAACATATTGGTGCATCCACTGATGTTCCGGCGGGTGATATCGGTGTGGGGACACGAGAGATCGGTTTTCTTTTCGGGATGTACCGAAGAATAACCAAATCGTTTGAAGGCGTTTTGACCGGAAAAGGCATTGCCTGGGGAGGTAGCTATCTTAGACCTGAAGCCACCGGATATGGTGTGGTTTATTTTGCTGAAGAAATACTGAAGAATATTGATGATAACTTTGACGGTAAACTTGTTGCGGTTTCCGGTTTTGGAAATGTTGCCTGGGGTGTCGTAAAAAAAGTAAATGAACTAGGTGGCAAGGTCGTAACCCTTTCCGGACCGGATGGCTTTATCCATGACCCTGATGGTGTTACGGGTGAAAAAGTTGATTATATGTTGAGAATGAGATTGAGCGGCAACGATCGGGTAAAAGATTATGCAGATAAATTTAAAGTAAAATTCTATTCGGAAAAGCGGCCATGGACAATCCCCTGTGACATTGCCTTTCCTTGTGCAACTCAAAATGAACTTGATCTTGAAGATGCGAAACAATTGGTAAAAAATAATGTAAAATGTCTTGTGGAAGGGGCCAACCTTCCGGTCACCCTTGACGGTATGGAGTTTTTGGAAAATTCAGAAATCTTTTATGCTCCTGCAAAAGCCTGTAATGCCGGTGGTGTTGCCTGTTCCTGTTTTGAAATGGCACAGAATGCAACGTTTATGAATTGGACACAGGACGAGGTGGACACACGGCTTCACCAGGTAATGAAACACATTCATGATCAATGTTATCAAGCTGCTGAAGAATTTAATAAAAAAGGCAACTATGTATTTGGTGCCAATGTCGCTGGATTCCGACGTGTGGCAGATGCCATCCTGGACCAGGGCATAGCCTGATTATATTGACTTTTATTTTATGAGCATTATTTTTCCGCGATAAGTTCCATGCTGAATTTTTCGGTATGGAACTTAAAAAAAATGACACGGACAAAGAATACAAATGAAAACATCCGGCAACAGCTCTGAAACTCACCAACAACAGATTAATCGACTTTTAAAACGAAATAAAAAACTTGAGAAAATTTATGATGAATATAAAAGGGTCTGCCGGAATGAAGAAGAACGTATAAAAGAACTCAATTGTCTTTATCAGGTTGCCCAGTGTGTGGTCGTTGAAACTGATATGGACAGAGCTCTTGGAAAAATTGCCCGTATCATTCCCAATGGCTGGCAGTACACTAAAAAAGCCTGCTCGCGTATTACAGTTAAGAATAGCCATTATCTATCTGTAAACTCTTTTGAATCTGAAATATTTCAAAGTGAAGATATTTTTTTAGATAGACAACGGGTAGGGGAAATAAAGGTGTTTTACGATGCTTCTTTTGAATCTGATTCAAACAATCCCTTTCTTATTGAAGAAAGAAATCTGTTGAAGGGGATTGCCAATATTATTAGTTTCTATTTAAAAAAACACAGGGATGATGAAAATCGGAAAATTATCCAGCAACAGCTTTTGCATGCAGACCGGTTAGCGACCATTGGTCAGCTTGCTGCCGGAGTTGCCCATGAATTAAATGAACCGCTTGGTAACATACTCGGGTTAGCCCAATTGTCATTAAAATTGCCCAAATTACCAAACCAGGCAAAAGCGGATCTCACTAAAATTGAGGACTGTGTAATATACTCCAGAGAAATTATAAAAA
>JAAEMC010000535.1 GCA_024225895.1 Desulfobacteraceae bacterium
AGAAAGTCAGAGTGCCGGCGCCTATCAACTCTCTGACTGCACCGAGAGCTGCCAAAGACAGAGTAAAGCCGATACCAATACCTAATCCGTCTGCGACGGCAAGAACAGGACCGTTCTTGCTGGCAAATGCTTCTGCCCGGCCAAGAACAATACAGTTTACAACGATCAACGGGATAAATATTCCCAGGTTTAGAAATAATTTATATGTAAATGCCTGCATGAGCAGCTCCACGATGGTGACGAAGGTAGCAATAATAACAATGTAACAGGCAATTCTGACTTTGGAGGGTATCACATTTCTTAAAAGGGAGACCAACAGGTTTGAGAAAACAAGAACAAAGGTCGTGGCCAAACCCATTCCAATACCGTTTTCCACTGTCATGGTCACTGCAAGAACCGGGCAAAGACCCAAAACAAGCCTGAAAGGAGGTATTTCAGCCCATAGTCCTTTTGTGAATTCTTTTGTCAAGGATTGTGCCATATCTTAAATTCTCCTTAATATGCTTTACTTGATTTGTTTTTCAATTTCAGGTTTGAGTTTTTTATATATATTCTGTGCCTGAATAGCAGCCAGTGTGACTGCTCTTGAGGTAATGGTCGCGCCGGACATGGCATCAATCTCACCATTATCGCTTTTCAGCGCCAGATTGGTATCAATGGATTTCCCGTCAAACTGGGATACAAAAGCAGGATCATCCTTGGCCCGAGCTCCCAAACCTGGAGTTTCCGAATGGGTGGTAACCCGAACCGCAACGATTTCGTCTGTGGCCAGTTTAATGCCTACCATTAGGCCGACATCTCCGCCATATCCGCCTTTCCCTTTGGTTCCAAAGGCAACGGCTTTGGATCCGTCTTCAAATTTAGCCGGGAAAAATTTATATTTTACGCCTTTATAGGTCAGCTCAAATTTTTCTTTGGCCGGGTCATTGGCAACATCTCCGAAGATATCATTCATGGCCGGGGCCAGCTGAAACTTAAAAATCTGGGCCTCAATTATTTCTTCCGTACCGTTTTTTACGGCTGCCAGAAGTCCGCCTGAAAAAGCGGTCAACAATGTCAGCACTGCAACCATTTTAATCATTTCACGCATTGTTTTCACCCTTTCCCAAAGCTTTTGGTCTAATATTATCAATCAGTGGGTTAACAAGGTTCAAGAGCAGGATGGCAAGCACTGTGCCATCGGCGTATGACCCGATGTTTCTCATGAGAATAATCATTAATCCGCCAAGAAATCCGTATATGAACATCGGGATCGTATTAACCGGTGATGAAGAGTTTTCCGTCATCAGGAAAAAAGCACCCAAAAGTGTGTATCCTGAAAACAAATGAAACAAGGGGCCTGCATAATTTTCTGAATTTACCATATTGAAGATAAAAGCGGTTACAATAATCCCAACAATAAAAGACAGGGAGATTTCCCAGCGAATATACCCTCTTAAGATAAGATAGATACCCCCCAGTACCAGGCCCAATCCAAAGACCGAACCGATGGCGCCGACTTCTTTACCCATGAACAGATCGCCCACAGAGAACATTTCTGCTGCTCCTGCCCCCTGGAACTTGATTGCAGCCAGTGGCGCAAGCTCTGTAAAATCAAAGACAAAATCCACAAGAGATGTGTCAAAATCAAAAAAGGCTTTCCAGGAAAGCATTAAAATTGCCATTCCTATCAAGGCCGGATTAAATGGGTTGGCTCCTATGCCGCCAAAAATCATTTTACCCACTATTACGGCAACAAATGTTCCGGTGATCACCACCCACCAGGGGGTAATAGGCGGCAGCATCATGCCGAACATCAATCCGATAACTGCAGCATCCAAATCGCCTATGGACAGAGGCTTTTTGGATACCATATTCATTACAAGTTCCCAGAACATGGCGCTTCCCACGGAAAGCGCAAGCACGCCGAAAGCCGATGCGCCGAACTGAAAAATACCGAATATGGCGGCCGGGAGCGCAGCCAATAGAATGTTCATGTTCATTTGAAATAGACTGTCTCCATCATGCCAGAAGGGCGCATGGGATACGGTTAGTTTATATTTATTCATTGCAGTCTCCATTTTAAGCATCTGCTTTTAGTTTTAAAAACTCATGTTTTCCGAGCCGGATGTATTGGTAAAGCGGGATACGTGCCAGACATACATAGGCACATAAACCGCATTCAATACATGATCCCAGATCGAATTTATCAAATGCCTCCTCGTACTGGTCTGCTTCTAAAAGGCGAACTAAAAGATTTACAGGTATGTTGGCCGGGCAGATTTTTATGCACTTGCCGCAGTTGATACATGCATTATCAGACAGGGCCGGAATAAGGTCCCTGTCCTGGATAATGACAGTATCCATATCGGGCAGGACCGGGTGATGATGGGTATAGGTTGCAAATCCTTTCATTGGACCGCCGATGATCAGCCGGTCTTTTTCGTTGATATGGAGGCTGAAAGCATTGAAAATTCTACGTAGCGGGGTGCCTATGGTGGCCTTGATCATGTGGCGCTGGCCGTCTTTTCCGATAACTGTCAAAACTTTTTCATAGGTGGCTGTTTTGGTACGGTATGCCTTTGCAATGGAAACAATGGCTTCTGCTGTTATAAAAGCAACCCCAACATCTTCAGGCGATTGGCCTGCCGGGAGGATCATGTTTAAATGGTCTTTCATAATCATTGCCGGCAGTGCAGACGGATAGTTTTTGGAGACCCGAAAGGTCTGTATGCCATCAAATTCGGTTTGCATGTTTGTGTCTTGGGATACAACCAGACACATTTTCATTATATTGGCTATTCTTTTTAAAACCCTAACCCCTTCTTTAATTTCTTCCATGGTACTTTGGGCCACATACTGGGCTGTGGTGGATAAAATATCCTGATCCGTACACATGATCACAAGGGTTTGGATCGTATTCTCCTTGCTGGCAAGGATTTTTAGAGGTGGCGCCCCCGGAAGTGTCCTAAGATACTGGTCAGCAACCTCAATGTCGTCGGTGAGTTCATACTTTACAATGTCTTCGCCTGATGCCTGTTGTGGATCATTGCGAACAACAAGGTATGTGGCCTTGTTGCCAAAATCATCAGAATAGGTATCAATGACATTGATAACACCCGAAACCGGAGAGATGGTATATTCAGTACTATCCTTATATAGACTGAGTTTTTCTCCTTTTTTAACCTTATCTCCTTTTTTGAGGATAATACTTTTGGTGTTGTCGAGTGCTTCGTTTAACAATAAGATGAGGTTGGGTGGTATGGGTATTGACTCTGGCGCCTTGGGATCTGCTTCAAGCAGATCATATTTAAGCCTGGGTTGGGTTAAAGAAAAAAAAGATCGTTTAATCATAATAAGTCCTTGTTTTGTAAATGGCTAAAATCATACACCAGTCCGAAATGATTATCTATCGAACTATAAAGCATGACATTCATTACATTCTGCCGGACCTGCGCCTCCATCTTCATGGCACCCCTTGCACTGTGTATGGAATGCATCAGTTCTTGATGGCAAGTCTTCATCTCCGGTCTCTTCATGGCACTCACTGCAGTTGTAGGTTTCATCATCTTCGATATTGTGATGGCAGTCCAGGCATTCCAGACCAAAATCATCATTGTGCACTGAATGGGTGAATAAGACTTTGCCGGCTTTGTTCTGAAACATTATTCGCACAGGGTCTTCAGGGGCTTCGGGAATAAAAGATGCGTAGCATATGATCCCGCTGATCAACAAGACGATCATAACGCATAAAGCTATTTTTAGGTCTCGTTGTGATGTCATAATTTTTCTCTCTTTTATTAGGGTTAGAGTTGTATCGACAACCCACAACTAGCCAGCGTATATATTATATTGTAGCTTTGTTGGCAAGGAAAAAATCTGAATTTATGTAAGGGAACAATTTGATGGAATTAAGACTGTTTTTTTCCTTACAAGGAAGGGTTTATACCCCTCATTTTGGGAAAGCTGGTCACTTTTTTTACGGATAATAAAAAAAGAAATGGCAAAAAAAACGAATCCAGAAAAAATGGAGGGTATGGATGGATTTATTTGGAGCAGGGCGGCAGATATATTGCCAAGCACAGCACCGAAAATAAGCAGAATAATGGGGAATACATATAATAAAAAGGACAGCAGGAGCAATGGCTTTGTTTCAAGCCCAATGACTACAAGATCTCC
>JAAEMC010000536.1 GCA_024225895.1 Desulfobacteraceae bacterium
AAATGTATGAAATGACCGTTTCGGATCTTTAAAGAGCCTGCCCCAGTGACAGATAATATTCGCCCTCTTCCGTTCTGCCCCTTTTCATGCACCCATTACCATAGATTAAACTTTTTTTCTTCAATACCTTTTTAACCATTGTCTCCTGGCTCTGGCTCAAACGGTTTGATTCCATTAGATTCAATAATGATTGGATTCTGAATTTATCCTGGGAATGGTGGCTGGAAAGCTGGTCATCATGGCCACCTTGTTTTATGGTACAGGGCCTGTCAATGAGATATATCTTTGTATCATAACTGATCCGAAGCCATAAATCATAATCTTCACACACGGGAAAGGCTTCATTAAAAAGGCCTTTTTCATCCAAAAGTTCCTTTTTGATCATCACGGAAGAAGGACTGACCAGGCACAGTTGCAAACTGGGCTCAAAAATCATTCCAGAGGGTTTTTTATGTTTTTTCCTAGGATTCACCCTTTTGCCGTTTCGAATCCATATTTCCTCTGTCTGGCAGATCAGTGCCTTGGGATTCTCCTTAAAAAACCGGACCTGGCAGGATATTTTTTCTTTTTCCCAGGCATCATCTGAATCCAATAAAGCAATATATTCTCCCGCTGCCCTTTGGATTCCCAGATTTCTGGCCGCACTTACCCCCTTGTTTGTCTGTTTTAATGCAACAATTTTCCCCTTATATTGTTGGAGCAAATCATTGGTATCATCAGTGGACCCATCGTCGATGACTATGACTTCCAGGTTGCCATAGTCCTGGTTGAGTGCGGAATCAATAGCATTTTTTAAGGCCCAGTCCCGGTTATAAGTGGGAATGATTGCACTTACCAGGGGCATTTCATTGGTATCTTTCATGCCTTCTTATACCATTTTGTTCCCCAAGGATTAAAGGGATAATTTTGTCAAAAATTATTCAATTTTTTGAATTTTTATTTTTGTATAACTCCTCTTTTTTTCTTGCTTTTTTAACAAAAATAACAAAAAATGAATATCATT
>JAAEMC010000537.1 GCA_024225895.1 Desulfobacteraceae bacterium
ATGGGGATCAGTGCCATATATGAGTAGGCTGCTATGGCTATTGGACCGATCAGGTGGGGCGCCAGCTTGGCGGTTAGAAAAATTGAGGTGGGTCCGTCAGCGCCTCCAATAATAGCGATGGAGGCCGCCTCTTTCGGCATGAAACCCAACGCCATCGCACTCAACAGCGTTGCCCAGATGCCGGTCTGAGCGGCAGCGCCTAAAAGCATGAGTTTGGGCCTTGCCAGCAAAGAGGAAAAATCTGTCATAGCCCCGAGCCCAAGAAAAACGACGGATGGATAGATGCCGGAGGTAACCCCGAAGTAGAGATAGTGCAGAACACTGTTTGCCTCATAAATTCCCAGCCCGAAGCCTTTAAAAAATGGGATGTTACCGACCAGAACACCAAAACCAATAGGCAGTAGCAGGAGGGGTTCATACTGTTTGGCAATGGCCAGGTAAACAAATAAAGAGCCGATAGCCCACATAATAAAATGTCGATAATCAGCAAGATAAAATCCGGTATTCGTTAAAAACTGGAGAAGCAGTTCCATTCTTCTTTTCCTATTTATTGTATATATTTCACATGAAAGCTAATCACAACACCCGGTCTTATTGGGCTGGCGTTTATAACCGTCATGTTTGTTTGTCGTTTTTCCGGTATTGTTTTAAAGTCATGATGATTCAATTGTGAGCGTTTATCTGTTCCAAATAAATAAGCCCTCACCTTCAGGTTTCAGAATTCCGGCATCTCTGAGACGGTTCACCGTCAGAATAGGATGTGGAAAACTGTTTTGTTCAGCAAGCTTATAAAGATCGCTCAACTCAAAAGGCTGTTCAAGCTTGTCAATAAGCGCCTGATAGATATTGGCCGTTTCAAAAATGTCGTTTGGTAATATCTTGGGAACGGATATCTCATCCTTGCTCTTGACGACCGGTTCTGTGGCTTGTTTTGCTTTTTTGTCAAAGATGGCGACAACCTTATGCAGTTGAGAGATAATAATGGACAGGATGGTTAATCCCGACATTACTATCAGCGGTCCGATAATGGCCATTGCCCAGCCATTATTAGCACTTATGGCTTCTAATCCGTACAAAATTGATCCTCCTGTCTCATTTAGTGTGATCCTGTAGCTATGGTTCGCCGTTCTGAGGCGATTTTGTCAATTTTTTTCATGATTTTTTCACCCAGGGCATTGTCTCCCTGGATCAGTTCAAAAAAGCCCCTGCTCGATATTTCCAACACCTCTCCGTCTTCTTTGGCTTTAACGGTTCCTATATAGTGGAATGGATGGACAACTGTAGACCAGCCCATTACCTCACCCTTTCGCTCTAAAATAATCGAACGATCTTCTTCAAAAACGACCTCATAGGTTCCGGAGAGGATAATGAAGAAAGTGAGCGCCGGAGTACCGCGTTCAATGATAACCTCACCAGCCTCAACAGTTCTGGATTTAAGCGCTGCTGCAAACGCTTCCAACTCATGTTGCTTAAAATCTGAAAAAAAATCGAGGGGTTTAAGAATATGGGCATCAATACTCATAACGGGCTCCTTATAATTGCTGTACACTTTACGCTGGAATTGCAAGAAACAGACTTATAACCGTTTTTTGATAAAATTCGTTCCAGCAGTTTTAAAAATGCTTGCTCATCATCAATTTTAAGAATATGTTTTTCCATTTTTTAAGCTCAATTATTTTGAGATGGCTTGTAGTACCATCAACGTTGTTTTCCATATTCCTTTGGCGCTTAAAAGCTCCATTGCGACCTGGTCTCCCGGGGTTTCCATCACTACAGATTTATCCTCTGGCATGCCCGGCAGAAGCATGCCCTGACCCAATAGAAAAAAAATGCTGGGCAGTGTCACCGGCCTTTGCCAACACGTCACCTTGTTGGATGGGCCATTTTTCAAACAGCTGCAACACCTTGTCCACATCACCATTTTCCAGGGAGTTGAAAACAGCAGATTTCTTTACAATATCCTTTACTTGGTCCATTTTGCCCTCGTTCTGATGTTAACCCATTTTTTCAAAGAGAATCATTCAATCACATTTTAATAGTCCTGTCGATAAAAAAATGATCTTGCCTTATGAAAAACGCTGTTCCCAGCAAAAAAAAAATGCTTTTAGATAAACGAACCTGTTACAAAAACCCCATCATTATGGTTGACTGGAAAGACTCAAATATCGTATTATCCGCAAAATTTCGGTACAAACCAAAAAGGAGAATATGATGAAGAAAAGCTTTATGATTTACCCCTTTGTGTTGGTCATCCTGTTCAGCTTGTTTTTTGTCTCCTGCGGGAAAAAAGACGAGGAAAAAAAGGAAGCCAAAACAAAAGTGGAACAACAAACGGTTGAGCCCGCCAAAGAACCGGTGGCAGAAAAAAAGGTTGAAAAACAACTGAAAGCCGGGTTTGTTTACGTGGGACCGGTGGGAGATTATGGATGGTCCCATGCCCATGATCAAGGCAGGCTTTTTGCCCAAAAAAAATTACCCTGGCTTGAAACCGTCATCGTGGAATCTGTTGCGGAAGCGGACAGCGCAAGGATCATCGATCGCCTGATCCAACAGCAGAACTGTGATGTCGTCTTTACGACCAGCTTCGGCTACATGGAAGATACTGTTGCTGCCGGTACAAAATATCCGGATAAAATTTTTATGCATTGTGCGGGTTTCAAAAGAGCGGAAAATGTGGGTACCTATTTCGGCGACCTATACCAGATGTACTACCTGAATGGCATGATGGCAGGTGCCTTGACCAAATCCAATAAAATAGG
>JAAEMC010000538.1 GCA_024225895.1 Desulfobacteraceae bacterium
ATACAAAATCACAGCCATAGGAGGTGAAAAATTTACAGGACTCCTGTTCCGCGATGGGCAAGGTTTTACTCAAATTTGTGATTTTAACATCAACGAAATTGAACAGATCAAGGGGCTTTTTCGAAGACTTCATGGGAAGATACGCCCCTGCGCAGGACCCAATATAAAGACCGCCCTTTTCAACAAATGTTTTGATATTCCGGCCGCCTTTTTCTCCTAAGCTTTTGGCAACAGCAAAGGTATCACCCCCCGAGATGATCAACACATCCAGGGCTTTAATATCATTGTTCTGTACAGATATTTCATCCAGAAAGAACAAGTCATAAAATCGGGCCTTCTCAAACAGGTCCACAAACCAGAGCCAGGAGTGAGAGGTGCCGGATCCTGCATATATTCCTATTTTAGGATTGTTCATTTTCATGGGTCAGAAGGATGACATGATCTGATGAATGAACACAGGAGAGGAGGCAGCCTCTTTTAACCCTCTGTTCACCCATCAGACTTCATATCCGAAGCTATCCGAGAATATTCTCAATAACTGCATCCAGAACTTCCTGGGTCAGCTCAAGTTCCGTCCCCATGCTGGCCAGTTCCAGCATGTTTGCCTCGGTGAGTTCAGGACACATGAGAGAAAAGATCGGCTGGATCCCGAAGATCATGGATACGGCCTGTCTTCTTTCCCACCAGTCCATGATCTCCTCATCACCGGACAGGTCAAAATCATTAAAAATTGGGCCGGTGGGGCACCAGGGTGTAAAAATGCCACTGCCGGGGATGGCAACCTCGCCTTGGAGTGAGTCAAAAGCGCCTGTTAATTCTTCCAGAGTGTTTTTCCCGCTAAGCTTGGCCACGGCAAAAGGGTCAATCCCATACTTTGCGCTGGCTTTTAAGACACGGCCTGCATCATCAGCTGAGAGACCCAGCTTTTTTAAACTCAAAAGGGCATAAATATCAGAAACCAGAATCCCTGGTTCATCTTTTTCTGATTCTTTCAAAAGTTCTGGATCTTCATCAAAAAAGAGTGCTGTATTAGTCGCATAGGGGGTAAAATAATCTGCACTGTTACGGTGGGTGATAGGATTGATCCATTCTTCAACACCTGCTTCACCCAATACCGTTAACATCGGTGCCAGGCCTTTTTTCTCAAGAAAATCATTCTCTTTGATCTCTTTTAAAATTTCAAGAGACCGCTCCACATAATCTTCAGGCTCTGCCACCTCTATCATCCCCATACCCCTGAAGGCGAAGCCCTTCAGGTTTTTAGCCCCGAATAGTTTACCAAATCCAAACCGGTCCGGGCTGTTCCAATGATTATAGCAGACCTGGGCATAATCAGATCCATTTTCACCGGCAGGACCGATCATCATGGTCTGGAGGAGATCATCACCAACAAAGGTCCTGAGAGCATCCGTGCTTTCCCAGACATCTTTTCCCCATACATCGGCAGCATCTGAGATATCTGCCACACCGTCATGAATCCATAAATAGACCGGGGAATCCGACCGACCTTTGACAACAATATAATCAAATCCGGAATACTTAATTTCCAGTCCCACCTTATATATAATCGGGCAATGGCAAAGTTTTCCAGTTACCGGGCTTTTTGCCGTTATCTGGCTTGAGGCGGATGCAGGATATGTGGTGCCGGTAAGCAAACCCGTGCCGATAACTATGGGATCATCGTCCTGGTACTTTTCATATAAATATTTTGTTATACCGACGCCGCCAATTTTTTCTTCAACCAGGCTGTCGTCCAGTTCATCTTCTTCAATTGCTGTGGTATTTAAATCTATGACAAGAATCTTATCCGTTGATAAATATTCCATATCAATTTCTCCTTTTTAGTCCAGTGTAATTGCATCTACCGGGCAAAATGCAATGCACATGGGCCCGTAGTCATCCATATCTTCACAGAGGTCACAACTTTCCCGCAGCAGCATGGGTTTTGCCGAAGCATCTGCTTTTTTGTCAGGATCAGCCTCTTCACCAATCTTATTAATTTCAATCCCCTCCGGACGTGCAACAATCAATACATCTTCCTCCTTTAGAAGCATACCAAAATAATCTTTTTTTTCCTTGGCTCTATAGGCGACAAGACATGCTGAGAGGAAGGCAAAACCATCATCTCTGTGATAACTGCACACCATTTCACAGGCCATGCAATTGGTGCATTTTAAGGCATTGATTTGGATTCCCATTTTATTTCCTTATTGATTTGGATTGGTTGATTTAAATTATAAAAGCATAATTTCCATATACTATTATAATGTAATACCGCCACAATACTCAGGTGCCTTTATTTCGTAGTCAAAAGAAAAATAAATGTCAACAGAAAAATATTAAAACATCGGATGTTTTAATATTTTAAATAATTGCTTGACAACACCAAATGAAAATGTAATCGATGAGCTACTTTTAAATCTGAAATATAAAACGCTTAAGTGGAGAGATGGTGAAAGAATGGGCTTCAAATTTGAAACAGTAAAAGCCAACAGAATATCCCAGAATATTGTTGAACAAATTCGAAGTGCTATCTTGCAGGGGGAACTGAAAATAGGTGATCAACTCCCCTCTGAAAAAGAGTTTGCCAAGCACTTCGGTGTCAGCAAATCCTCCCTTAGAGAAGCATACCGGGTTCTGGAAGCCTACGGTCTTCTGGAAATCCGTCAGGGCATGTCTGGTGGGGCCTTTATCAAAGAGGTCGACGTTAAGACGGTGAAAGACAGTCTTGTGAATTACTTCTTTTTTCAAAATCCCGGAATCAGGGAATACACACAAATTCGGACCTTTATCGAACCCCAGGTCGTTCAAATCTGCGCCAAAAACATTACACCTGAGGATATTGAATACCTTGAAAATAATATTTTGGCCATGGAGCAGGAACCGGACGGGGAAACTTTTGTGAGTGACCTTGACAGCGCCTTCCATAAAAAGCTGGTTGAAATTACAGGCAACAAGATTATCAGCCTGATTGTTGAAAGCGTTCAAACTGCATTAATAAATATCAAACAGATCGTGCACACAGATGAGCAATTTTTAAAAATGGTCTGCAATGGTCATAGAAAAATTGTGAATGCATTAAAAGAAAATGATCCGGAAAACGCTAGCAAGGCGATGATAGAACATATTAATGATGTGGAAAAAGGAATGTTGGCCAGTAAAGGGGGATCTATGATTATTACCGAAAAAGGCCTGTTAAAGCAAAAGCATTGAGCAGGCAATTCCTGTAGTAAATCCCACGTATTATGTGCGGTGTAAGGGAAAAGGATTTCTCTCGAACCAAGAAGAATAGTGAGGGAAAATCAGTCTCACAATTGCGTCTAACCCGAATATTTCATGAATTGTTTTTGATATTATGAAAATAGATAAAAACAAACAGGTTATGCACGAAATAATCGGGCAAAAATTTGAAAGCTGAAGATATTAAAAAATTTAGCAGGAGGAATTAAATGACCGAAATGCCAGAGGAATCAAGAGTTGATTCTCGAATCACAGCAAGATTATGTGAAATTGTTGGTGAAAAAAATGCAACCGATATGAAGCACATTCGGTATGCTTACTCCTATGACCTGTCCTTTGTAAAATCCAAACTGCCGGACTACGTTGTAATGCCGACAAGTGTTGAACAGGTTCAGGAAGTAATGAAATTCGCCAACCAGGAGAAAATATCCGTAACGCCATTTACTGCGGGTACCAATATTGGTGGCCTGTGCATTCCGGAAAACGGCGGCATACTGCTGGACATGAAGCGTATGAACAATATTATCCGTATTGATGAGGAATCGCATTACGCGATTATTGAGCCGGGTGTGTCCCATGCTAAATTTGCCAGTGCCCTGGCCAAATACAATCTCAGGTTTAGCTGGCCTGTGGGACCGCCGTCAGCCTCGACTTCTTCTTGCGCCATCAGCCACGGTATCGGGGGTTTAAGCGCCCGATACGGCCTCAATAGCGAGGAAATAACCAGCATGGAAGTGGTGCTGCCGACAGGTGAACTGGTCCGGGTCGGTTCGTGTGCCATCCAGGAAGATGCCTGGCACAGTTGTTTGCCCTTGCCGAGAATGGACGGCCTGTTCACAGGATGGCTCGGTACCTCCGGCGTCATAACAAAACTGGGTTTGCGTGTCCATCCCACCCCGCCCATCCTGAAAGTTTTTACAACATCCGCCCAAAATATAGGTCACATGGCATCCTATCTTCGGACCCTTGGCAATTATGAAATCTGTGATGACCTGACCGGGGTCTCCTGGTGGCTCTCACAAGTACCCATTCCCTATCCTTACAAACCAAAACCTTCAGATGCTCCGGAATGGATTTCTTTTGCCACAACATTTTCCTGGACTGAAAAAGAGAGAGAAGCCAGGGAAGAGATCTGGCGGATGGTGATGGATGAAGAAACCAAGAAAGGCTCTTCGTTAAAGGAGACTGAGTATCCTGAAGAGGCCTTGAGAGCAAGGACCCAGCTGCCCAGCCAGATTGTCGGCTCAACCAAGAATTATACAAAGCAGGGAGGGGCTGGGATTTCATGGCCTGGAACCTTTACACCGCTGAACAAATGGGAACCGGTTTATGAAGGATGGAAAAAAATTCTTATAGAGCGGAACCTGTCTCCTGCGGTTCGTGTCACCAATTACAGGGGGGTTCACTATGGGATGCTCCGTGCCATGATACCGTTTCCGAAAAAAGAGCCTGCAACCATAGAAAATGCAAGACAGGACATTGTCGAATGTCTGAAAATCGATCTGGATAACGGCGGTATCCCCTATAAGCCACCGGTTGATTTTGGGGTGGAGATAAACAAAAGGGCGCACCCGGGCTATGTCGAACTGTTAAAGAAGACAAAGCAGATGCTGGACCCCAATGATATCATGAATACCGGGAAACTGGCACTTTAGACACAATGTGTAACTATTATTTTTCTAAAATCCGTGTTTTGAAATATATTTGGAGGCTTTTATGAAGTGGGATATTCCTTCACTTGAAGAGTTGGAAGACGCAGTATGGAAATGTACTGCATGTGGTAATTGTAAAGTGGCTTATGATTTCGGCCCCCCGCCCACCTACGGGGAAATCTGCCCGGCCGGTGTGGAGTATGGGTTTGACGGGAATATGGCATCCAAGGGTAAAATCGCCTTTGCCAGGGGAATTCTTGACGGCCAGCTGGAATGGAACCAGGATTTTGTAGATGACATTTATAAATGTACCATCTGCGGCGGGTGCCAGAATCAGTGCGAACTGGACCATAAACCCGTTATTCCGGAAATAATAGAGGCCATGAGACGAAAAGCGGTTGAGGATGGTGTCGGTCCCATGCCGACCCAGAAAGTCATTGCCCAGTCCATGCGAAGTTACAATAACCCTTATCAGGGTCCAAGGCGGGTTCGTACCGACTGGACACGGCCCTTTAAAAAAGCAAAAACCCCCATCAAGAATATCATGAAAAAAGATGCTCCGATCCTTTTCTTTGTGGGCTGTACCGGCGCTTTTAACCTGCCGGTCAGAAATTTTCCCGTGGCAACGGCTTCCATATTCCAGAAACTCGGCCTTGATTTCGGCATCCTAGGGGAAAACGAGATCTGCTGCGGCTCTACTGCCATGAGACTGGGAGATGTGGATGAATTCAAACGCGTGGCTGAAACCAATATGAAAACTTTCAAGGATCTCAGGGACAACCATGGAGTGGAAACAATCGTCACCTCCTGCGCGGGATGTTTCAGGGCCATGAAAAAAGATTACAGCCTGTCGGATGAATATGAGGATCACATGGGCGGCCTTAAGATTATCCATACCATGGACTTTCTTTTCAACTATTTCAAGGAAGGCAAAATGAAGTTCACCAAGGAACTTCCATGGAAAGTCACCTACCATGATCCCTGTCACACCGGCAGACATCTGATCGATTATGATGTGGATGAAGATGGTTCAAAGCAGTGGAAAGGGTCTTATCTCGGAAAAAATGAAGACAACTGCCTATATGACATTCCCCGCGAAATGATTAAGGCCATTCCGGGTATTGATTTTAAAGAGATGGAGAGAATCCGCAGCAATTCATATTGTTGTGGCGGCGGCGGCGGTGTGATGACGGGATATGGGGACTGGGCAGTAAAAAATGCCGGGCTCAGAGTTCAGGAAGCACTGGATACAGGTGCCGAACAAATGGTTTCCATTTGTCCTTTCTGTCATTTCAACCTGAATGAAGGGTCAAAAAGAATTAAAAGCAAGATGAAAGTCTATGACCTGGTCGAACTTATCGACATGGTTCTTTAGCCCGAATATTTCATGAAAATTTCATCAATATGAGAATAAATTTGTTTTAAATTAGGATGTTATTCGAGAAATATCCGGGTAGAGCAGATAAACCCGTTATTAATAAAGTAAACCAGGGGGAGCTATGAATTTAAAAGAAAGAGTTATGAATCAGTTGGAAGGCAAAACCGTTGACATGACCCCTGTCGGGTGCACCACCACCTACGGCATGGTGGACCTTATGGAAAAATGCGGCGCCAAAAGACCTCTGGCAGATACTGATCCGGAGGCCATGGCCACCCTGTCCCTCGCATCTGAACTGGCCGGCTTTGAAATGGTTAAGGCCATGGGATGGGACATTACACCCATGAGCGAAGCATTTGGGTGCGGGCTTGGGGTTCCGCAAATTGATCTCCAGTATTGTATTAAAGAACACCCCTATGCCCAAAGCCTGGACGGATTGGATTATCCGTCTGATTTTCTTGAACGGGGAAGATTCCCTGCCTACAAAAAGCAATTTGAAATACTAAAAAACAAAGTGGGTGACCAGAAAGCGATTTTTGGTGAATCAGAAGGTGCATTCACCTGCGGTGCCAATCTTGTGGCAACTGAAAATTTCATGAAATGGACCTTTAAGCGGAAAAAAGATGTTGAACAGATTCTTTCTGTCACAAAACAAGCCATGATTGATGTCATTAATTTTGCCTTTGAAAATGGGGCGGATTACTATGTTATGGCTGAACCGACAGCAGGCCCTGCTCTCATGAGCCCGAGAATGTTCAAAAAATTTGTTGTCCCCATGCTCAAAGATATTGTGGATAAAACAAACGGCCCGCTGGTTCTTCATATCTGCGGCAATACAGATATGATTATCCCTTTGATGTGTGAAACCGGCGTAAAAGGGCTAAGCATTGAAGAGGGCGCCAATATGAAAGAAGCTGTCCAGATCGCCCATGAAAACGGTGTCAGCGTATTCGGCAATGTCGCCGCTGCCACCACTCTTTTTATGGGAACACCTGAAGAATCCTATAAAGAAGCCTTTGCAGCGCTTGAAAATGGAACGGATTTCCTTTGTCCCGGTTGCGGTATTGCTCCGGGATCTCCTTTGGAGAATGTGTTGCAGCTAAAAAAAGCCAGGGATGACTATTTTAAATAAAAGCGTTTAGACAGCCCGATTATTTCATGAAAGCACCAGAGGGATTTGAAATATTCGGGTTAGGTTAATCAGGGAATCCTTGTGCGCCTGGAACGGGTGGATAAAGTTCCCCCTATAATCACGGTTCATCAATAATTAGGAGGTAGAAATGAAGAAATTTATCACCATCTCACTGAGTCTAATGATAGCTGTCGTATTTATGATTCCGCAACAGGTACTTGCAAAAAAACCTTTGAAAATCGGAGTGTTGGTTCCCCTCACCGGAATTGTTGCCCAGGGGGGACTTGAGATGAAGTTAGGCATTGAAATGGCTGCCGAAGAAAAGGGAACTGTCCTGGGCAGGCCCATCAAGCTGCTTGTTGAAGACACTCAAGTTAAACCTCCGGTTGCAGTATCAAAAGCAGAAAAACTGGTTTACAAGGATGATTGCAAGGCATTGATCGGTGTGTTTTCCAGTGGTGTCGGCCTGGCACTTTCCAAAAATATCGACAAACTGAATGTTCCCTTTCTGAGTACCCATGCAATGACAACTAAATTATACGGCCTTCATCCGCTTGTTTTCAGAAGCGGCCAGCTGGCCAATGATCAGACAGCCGTCGGCAACGTAAAAGGGATTATGGCACGGCCGAATTTGAAGGACAGAACCTATTATGTCATTGTACATGACTATTCCTGGGGCCATGATGCTGCAGAAAGATTCATTGCTTTGGCCAAAGAAAATGGAATTAAAATTATTAATGAAGATTATGACAAGGCACCTATCAAGACCAAAGACTGGTCATCCTACATTAGCAAAATCAAAGCCTCTGGTGCAGATGGCGTTTACATGGCCTTTATTACCAATGTGATTCCGGTTTTCGCCAAACAGGCATCTGATTTCGGCCTCCAGAACAAGGTAAAACTCGTTTCTGCTGCCGCTCCCGGGCCACTTGAACTGGAAGCCGGAGGAAAAGCCTGTTACGGAATTTTTGGTGCTTCTGACTGGTCCTGGGATGTGGATAATGCCAAATCCAAGGATTGGGCCATGAGATTCTGGAAAAAATTCAAAACGATTCCTTCAGATGCAGCTGTTCACAGTTACGTTGGTGCGATGAATCTTTTCAACGCCATTGAAAAAGCCGGTAATACAGATGCGAAAAATATTGCCGCAGCTCTTAAAGGTATCAGCTATGACGGTCCTTACGGTACGGTACGGATTTCCCCAAAAGATAATTGCATGCGCAATGATGCTGTTTTGACGGAAACCATGGCTGCACCCCAAAATCCTTTTGGCGCCAAAGTTTATATGAAAGTTTTAAACACCTTTTCGGCAGAGGAACTGGGACCCAAAGAGTAAAGGATTGCTTACAAAAGAAAGCAAAGCTGTAGTCTTTTGTTAATTTCAAACACATCTGTATGGAAATATTCTTGTCAGAGATTATTTCCATACAGATTCAGAGGACAGGCAACAATATTATGGGCGGAGCACTGAGTACGATAGTAGATATATCATTAAACAGTCTTGTTCTTAGCGGTGTGTTTCTCATTGTGGCCATCGGCCTGAATATTATTTACGGGCTAAGCCGTATAATGAACATGGGGCATGGCGCTTTATATGCTGTGGGCGCCTATGTCGGCTATTCACTGGTCTCAACCGGTATGAATTATTTTGCAGCCCTTATCATTGCACCCCTTTTGGTAGGCGTTGTTGGATTGTTAATAGAGCGAAGTATTATAGCGCCTATGCGC
>JAAEMC010000539.1 GCA_024225895.1 Desulfobacteraceae bacterium
ATATCTCGCGGAACGGCTAAAAAAGCCTTTCGTGGCCATTCACGTGATGCCACCCTTTCAAAACTTGTCATTGGCGGTAAAACAGGTTCTCTATATAATAAAGAGCATACAGTGAAATATGACTGGTTTACGGGGTTTGGAAAAGAAAAAAAGGGCAACAGAAAAATCGTATTATCCATAGTTGTGGGGCATCGCAAATATATTGGCACCCGGGCCAGCCAATACGGAAAAAAAATTCTGAAACTGTATTTTAAAAAGCCCGCCAAACCAGTACAATCCTGATCAAATACCTGAATATTTTCAAACAGCGGAGGGAAAAATGAGCAATACCTGTAAACGCTTGTCATCATACATAAAAAAAATTGTCAATTCATTCTCATTTCAAATTGAATTTGCAAAACCAATATCTCTTGCAAAAGAAAACAGCATCATCCTTTTTCCAACTGAGCCCAACACTCTCCATTGCGGCATTTCAGCGCTTGTAGCCTTTAAGAAAAAAGCCCCTGCCGTAAAATCGGATTTGGATATATTAAAAAACCTGATGAAAAGTATGAAAAAAAACAGTCTTGTTAAATTATCCCAAAAAAAATCCAATGATATAGAAAAATTGTTTTTGGGGGGTGACGCCCTTTTAAATGATTTCTTTGAAAAGGCTCAAGGCTTTAAGCAGGAAGCCCTTTTTTTTAATGTTTTTTTTGACATGAATAAACAAACTGAGCTTGGCAGGATCGCCCAGGATGCATTCAAGACAATTGAAACGGAAAACAACGAATTTAAAGCCCGCCTTTCCAGCCTGTGTTCCACGGATGTTAAAATCATCTCAAACCGCCTCGAGCATTTTAAGGATATCGGCTGGTGCCTGAAAAATGAAGTTTTAGATAACATTGCTCGTATCAAGGATCTGGCAATTGGATTGAACAATCCACAAAAAGGAGAAGGCGCCAAGGTTTTCAAACGTATAAATGCCGTTTTAAACAGCATTGACCGGCTTGAGGTCAGAGGACGGGACTCTGCAGGCATTTCCATTGTTTTCACCTTCCAAAAAGAAGAGTTTGAAGTATTCAAAGGAGAGCTTAAAAAAGCCGGGCTCTCTGATAGCTTAAAACAAAGGACCAACCGCCTGGTTCTTACCAACAACACCATTACCATCAATGATACATTTCCCAAGAACGGTACCCACTATGTTTCTTTATCCTTTGTCTATAAATTCGCCAAAGAGATCGGTGCGCTTGGGGATAACGTAGCTTTTATAAGAAGCCAGATTAGAAATGACATGATCCTGCAGTTGTTGACCAACTACCCTTTTATTTCCAGCACTGTTTCCGCCCATACCCGATGGGCGTCTGTGGGGGATATCACCGAAGCAAACTGCCATCCTTTGGACAACACCTATCTGGACAGGGAGATTGAAAAAACCGGCATTATCCATGTCTGCTTAAACGGGGATATAGACAATTATGTGGAGCTGAAAACCGATTATGAGGCAAGATACGGTAAAATTCATGATAAAATCACCACAGATACCAAGCTGATTCCGTTACAGATCGAACATTATCTCAAACTGGGAAACCACATTGAGGAGGCCTTCAGACTCGCCCTCAATGATTTTGAGGGCTCCCATGCAATCAGTATGCACACTGATCTGGCGCCGGGTAAATTATTTTTAGCACAAAAAGGCAGCGGCCAGGCCCTATTTGTAGGGATCTCCCCTGACCATTACATTGCTGCATCTGAACTTTACGGTGTTGTGGAAGAAACCCAGAAATTTATCAAACTGAATGGCCAGGATGAAGGCCAGATTGTAATCCTGGATGAAAACTCTTCCGGGCAGACCTCGGGCATCCGGTCATTTTACTATAACAATGCCCCCATCCTTATTGATGAGCCTGATATACAGACCTCCAGCATTACATCCAGGGACATTGACCGCCAGGACTTTCCCCACTATTTTTTAAAAGAAATCTCAGAAGCCCCGCGCTCGGTGGAAAATACCATTGTCAATAAATTCAAACGTGATCCTGAAACCAATCTTTTTTACACCACCCTGGATACAAATGTGATTCCCGGGTTTCTTGAAAAGGAATTGATATCCAAAAAAATCAAACGAATCTATTTCATCGGTCAGGGAACTGCCGGTGTAGCTGCCCAGGGATGTGCCGACCTTTTAAATTATTATCTGGGCCAAGAACATTTTCAAATCAAGGCATTGAAAGCCTCGGAGCTTTCGGGTTCGTGTATCAATATAAATAATAGTAAAACCGATTCCATGGATGAATATCTTGTGGTTGCCATCAGCCAGTCCGGCACTACAACCGATACCAACCGGACAGTTGATATTGTCAAATCCTACGGAGCCCGGACCCTTTGTATTGTAAACCGCCGCGATTCAGACCTTACCTTCAAGACCGACGGGGTACTTTACACCAGCAGCGGCAGGGATATTGAGATGTCTGTTGCCTCCACCAAAGCATTTTATTCCCAGTTGACGGCCGGAGCGATGCTGGGGCTTCACATTGCCTCTAAAACAGGTACCCGCACCAATGAGTTCATCACAGAAGAAATCAATGAAATCATCTCATTGCCCAAAAAGATGTCCAAAATCCTGGATATGAAGGATCAGATCAAGATATCTGCCCAACGGCTGGCAGTTACAAAAAATTATTGGGCAACCGTGGGATCCGGGGCCAACAAAACATCGGCAGACGAGATCCGGATCAAATTAAGTGAATTATGTTATAAAACAATTTCTTCGGATTATGTAGAGGACAAAAAACATATTGACCTTTCCTCGGAGCCTTTGATCCTTATCTGCGCGGCCGGCACCAATGAGAGTGTCCTTGCCGATATTCTGAAGGACACTGCCATTTTCAACGCCCATAAGGCGGCCACTGTGGTCATCGTCAATGAGGGGGAGGACCGGTTTGACCTTTATACAAAAGATATATTTAAAATACCCGCAACCAAAGAACACTTTGCCCCGATATTAAACACGTTGGTAGGACACGTCTGGGGGTATTATGCCGCCCTTGCCATTAATGACGGTTCCCGGTTCATGTATATCTGCAGAACTGAAGTAAAGGATCTACTGGATGAATACAAATCCATGGGCCATGATATCTATGAAATCCTGCTGGAGAAAAAATTCAGGGAAAAAATTGCCTATTTTTATAACAAATTCTCCAAAAGAAGGAGGGAAAACGGCTTTCCGGCAGCCATGGGCCTGGACAATGCCGCTAATATCACTTTGCTGTCAAAATATTTAACCGGCAGACTGCCGGTATCTGACTTTGAGATTGATTTTGGTACCAAGGGCACCCCATCCAATATGCTCAACACCTTCTTTGACAATTTAAGCCAGGCCATCAACACCATGGCAAGACCCGTGGATGCCATAAAGCACCAGGCCAAAACCGTGACTGTGGGGACCAGCCGGATCACTGAGCAATTTAATGGTGTTATCTTTGATGAACTTTATGCCCACAACCTGTCCATCTCCCAGATCACCAACAAAAATGTTTTAGTCATGAAAAACCTGCAGGAAATCCTTTCCAAAGTCAAAGGAAGCCTTTTGTACCAGATCAAAGGTTTAAGCGTTCTGGGGGAGGTCACACAGGAAGCCAAGATCAGGGTAATTAAAAAAAGGGGCTCCTTAAAAAACGAATCCTCACGGGTGGAGTCAGACCCCAAATTAAGAGGAACAAAAAATATTATTGTTCGTGAAGGAAATGTATATATCGGAAAAGGCAGAAAAGACAAACGAAGCATCCTGGTAATCCCCGTGATTTCCACTAACCCTGCCACGCCTAATATCATTGAATTTATTCTTTCATTGAATGTTGTATTTAAAACAGCAGACGAAGTATCACTTCTCAAGAAGATAAAGGCCCTTGGCGGCAAGTACACCAGGCTGAAAGACTGGGTTCTTGAAAGTGAAAACATCCAATGGGATGACAAATTCCTCAATATGGTGGAAATCGAAAGCCTGTTTGGAGATACGGCAGAGCAGGTGGTGAACGCCATCATCCAAAAAATCTCCTGAAAAAGGATCTTTTAATGCAAAGTTATAAAAAAGAACTAATGTACTCATATTTGATAGTTCTTACTGTCTGTTCGGCAGTGGGCCTGGAAGCCTGGCGTATCCTTTTTGACAACTTTGCCGTCAATGTTGTAAGCCTTCAAGGAAAGCACATCGGTACCCTGCAGTCTGTCAGGGAAATACCCGGGTTTTTAGCTCTATTAGTGACATTTGTCATCATCGTCATCAAGGAGCATAAACTTTCTGCCCTGTCCATCATCTGTCTTGGAGCAGGCGTTTTGCTCACTGGTATGCTGCCCAGTTTCACAGGCCTGATATTCACAACTCTGGTCATGAGTTTTGGCTTTCACTATTATGAAACAACAAATCAGAGCCTGACCCTGCAATATTTTGACAAAAAGACATCCCCCCTGGTTTTCGGAGCCCAAAGATCTTATGCTGCAGCGGCCAACATTGCTGTGGGCCTTATTATTCTTGTTGTTGCCCCGTTCTTAAGCTATAAGGCCATGTTCTTTATATTTGGTGTTCTCATCACGGTCTGCGGGATCTGGGCACTTTCAAAAAATCCAACCAGGACAGGCCTTGTGCCACAGAAACAAAGCCTGGTCTTGAAAAAAAAATACTGGCTCTTTTATTTTCTCACCTTTATGGCCGGCGCCAGACGCCAGATTTTTATCGCCTTTGCCGTCTTTTTGCTGGTCAAAAAATTCGGATTTTCCATCCAGGACATTGCCCTGCTCTTTCTAGTTAATAATGTGATTAATTTTTTCATCAATCCTTTCATCGGAAAGTTTATCGTAAGATTCGGAGAAAGAAAGCTGCTTTCCATTGAGTATTTTTCTTTAGTGATTATTTTTATCTCCTATGCCTTTGTGGAATCTAAACTGATCGTCGGATGTTTATATGTACTGGATCATGTCTTTTTTAATTTTGCAATCGGCATCAAAACCTATTTTCAGAAAATAGCCGATCC
>JAAEMC010000540.1 GCA_024225895.1 Desulfobacteraceae bacterium
GGTAATTTTCATATTTTTTAGCAGTCCGACCAGGGCCTCAATGGAGCGAGTTCCGGTTTTATGGAGCACCATCCCTGCCCCCATAAACAGAAGAGATTTAAAAACAGCATGATTCAGTATGTGAAACAGTCCCCCTGAAAAACCTAGGACTGCCATGACCGGATTGTTGGAAGCCACCCCGATCATACCAATACCAAGGCCGATTAAAATAATCCCAATATTCTCAACACTACTATAGGCCAGTAATCTTTTGACATCACTCTGTCCCAGGGCATAAACAACACCAAGTATGCCTGAAACAGCCCCTGCAATGAGTACGATATTCCCAAAAAGAGCTGTGTGAACATCCAGCAGGGCGTAAATTCGGATAATACCGTAAATACCCGTTTTGATCATGACGCCTGACATGAGGGCGGAAATATGGCTGGGTGCTGCCGGATGGGCATGGGGCAGCCAGACATGGAATGGGAATACCCCTGCCTTGGATCCAAAACCGATAAACGCAAAGATAAAAACCAAAATTTTTACGGTTTCGGAAAGTGCGTCCATTGAGCCGAAATCAAAATTTCCGGTGGCACCGTACATCAGTGCGAAAGCTGCCAGGATAAACATGGCGCCCACATGGGAAAACACAAAATACAGATACCCTGCCTTTCTATTTTCAGGTGATTGATGGTTGTAGATCACAAGAAAAAAGGAGGACAAGGACATGAGTTCCCAGGAAAGCATGAATGCAATCATGTTGTTTGCCGTGACAACCAAAGCCATGGTGCTGATTAGAATACTGAAGAAAAAATAGTTTACTGCCGATTTCACTGGTTTTTCAGTATCATCCATATAGTGGAAACTATAAATGGCGGATAGAAGAGAAACCGTAAAAATAGCCACTAGAAAAAAACTTGAAAGTGCGTCAATTTTAAAAACCAGTGAAAAAATATTGAGATACTCAAATGAGGCTGTTTCACTTGCAGATTGCATAAGCTTTGTCCAGGCATCAATCAATCCCCAAAGGCATCCCACACTCAGTAGTAAAACCGAAGTAGCTTTTGCGAATTTTGCTTGCCTGGCAAATATAAGGGGTAAAAATCCTCCGGACAGGATGATCAGTATCGATATAAAAAAATGACTCATAACTTCCCCATTCTATAATTCTGTTTTTTCTGACATACATAATCTTCTGATAGGCATAATCTAAAACGCGGGCAAGAATATCATCACGTCAGATGTTAACATTCGTGTCTACAACATATCCATTCTAATTTTCAATGCTAAAGAGTATGTTCTATTAAAGAGAAACTAA
>JAAEMC010000541.1 GCA_024225895.1 Desulfobacteraceae bacterium
CTTTTTCCTCAATCTGCAGGTGCACATACCTGGCAAGAATGGTTAACAGATTATCCGGCAGCAGTACTTCATTCCATAAATAATCAGTGGCATATTGTTCTTCATCATCCGGCACATCATTTCCCGCACCACCGTCCAGAGTGCCTTTATTAAAGGGCAGAAAGAAAGTATCTTCACCCTCCAGACGTGTGGTCATGAACACTTCATATTGGCTCACGGCAAAATGAACCAAGGCACCGCGCTTGAATGTCAATAAAGGTTCGGGCTTCCTTGTGGCAGGATCTATGGGCAAACGGGTGGTTCTATATTGCTTAATGGCATTATGTACGGCCTGTTTAAATTCCGACTTCAACTCCAGGGTGGCTATGGGTATGCCGTTCACAAACAACACCAGATCAATCCGCCATGCCTTTGCTTTTTTACCGGTTTCTTCCAGATGCTCTTCAGTTGCCCAGGGGCTGTACACCAGTTCCGGCACCACCCGCAGACGATTCTTTTTATAACGTGTCAGGGTATCCGGGTTGAGGTCATGCTCCGGTTTAAACTGACAGAGACTAAACCGGGTACCCCTGTGCCGCAAATCGTGCCGCAACACCCCCAAGGTGCCAAAGGTTCGCATCTGCTTGTCTGCGGCATTGGGATCTGCTTTATTTAACTGTGAGGCCACCCGTTCCAAAAATTTTTGATCAGGATTGTTCGGGTATAGTTTGCAGAATTTTTGCCATTGAGCATCCTGGGTGGCTTGAACAAAACCAAGTAAATCTTCAGGGTAAAGTGCCAATTCACGGTTATAGTTTTCAGGTTTGCCCAACAGCCAATCGTTTGAGATGAGCTGATGGGTCATATCATTTTGAAACGTAAATTCGTTTGCTTTATCACCACCAAATATGCTCATAGACTGGTTTCCTTGTTTGTTTTGATTTGGGCTTTTGAGGTTTGGCCTGATTTTTCCGGGGACTGCCAGTTGAGGACATTTATTTTGCCTGTTACTGCTGCTGAGATTAGGGCGGTTCGGCGTTCTTGGAGTAACGCTATGAAATCGTTGGCTTTACTAATTAAATTTTCGAGAGTGGGAATTATGTCATCTAAATAACTGACGACTTCGTGTTGTTCTTGTATTTGTGGAATCGGAAGCCTAAAGTTTTCCAAAGTTTTCAACCCAAGTGTTTGTTGAGTCCCATACGTCCAATTCATTTGAATTGCATCCTGAATACTCGAAGATCTTAACTGATAGTAAACAAATTTGGGTACAATTGGTTTTTTAATCCTAACTGCCGCCAACGGCACCCAGATATTAAACACATCTGTTGTAGTTACCATAGCTATTTTTCCTGTTGTAGCACCAACTTTAACAACAAAAATATCATTTTTTTTGGGAAAGAAGCGTTTAGAAAATCTTTTGTGCTCTTCTTCAGATATAAATCCCCAAATTTTGTCAAAATTAATACAGCCGTTATGGATTGCCTCTGCGGAAATAAAAGGAATGCCTTCATCAAACTTGTTCGGCGTCTCGTGAGGGCCATCAATTATTGGATTTGATACCATATACTTTAGAGCTTTGATATTCCAATGCGCTGGCACTCTCCCCAACCAATCAACATCAGTATCCTTCATCGGAACATCAGGATTCAACCCTTTGGTAACAGCATGGCTAATCACGGCCTGTCGTTTTTCTTTTAGCAGTTGAATGAGGTGTTGTTGTTTTTCGATCAGAATGTCTATTTTGGCAGTTTCATGGTCGAGGAATTTAGCTATTGCAACGGCTTCTATTTTTGGTGGTTCTGGATAAAACACATTTTCTAATGAATAAGTTCCCAAACCATAACGGGTTAAACCGTTTGCCTTTGTGGCAAAATATGCACGAGCGAATCCACTTTCAAAAACTCGTTTAATATAAGCCCCATAAGATATGATATCAGTTCTAATTATTGAAAGGTGATAACCGCATACAACACCTTCCATATTTTCAGTTACAAATGTTGGTATGGCAATATCGTTAGGGTCTTCAGAGTCTTTAGTTATAATAATATCGGCGCTTCTAAGAGTAAATTTGTCTATTTGTTCTTGGGTTGCGGTTGCTTTCATAAAAGACATGCTGCTATTCACAGTATCATTATAATAAACATCGGTGTAATTACATAAAAAGACAGGTTGTTCACCATTCTTAGTTTTTTTATCAACATTGCTTGGATGTATATTAGCTAAAAATTTTAATTTTTTAACATTCCAATGTTTAGGCACGTCACCCAACCACTCAACCCCAGAATCCTTATACTCTGGATACGCTTGATATCTATCCCCCATTATGAATGCACCTCTTGAAGCAACTCCATAATCTCGGTACTCACTTTATCAAGATCCGCATCAATCTCTGCCAAATCCCTCGGTGGCTGGTACACATAAAAATGCCGGTTAAAGGGAATGTCATATCCGACAATACCGATCTCCCCATCTTTTTTATCTTTTTTGTTGGCATCAATCCAGGCTTCCGGCACATGGGGCAACACTTCTCTGGCAAAATAGGCTTCGTTTAAGGCATTTACAGGCTTTGACGGATCAAGGGCTACATTTTCATAATCGCGAAGATCACTATCGGGTTTGTATTCAATCACCTTTCCATCCACGTCAAACAACCCGTAAAAAGGATTTGGGGCCGTTTTTTTATGGATCTTTTTAATTACTTTTTTGGCTTCCGGGTTTTTCCAACTCACGGCGGCTGTGATCTGTTTTTTCTCTTTGGCATCCAGTTTTACACCTGTGGCTTTGATCATGTCATTATACAGGTTCATATCATCGAACTGATCTGTTCCAATGGCGACTTGAAGCTCTTTGGCTTTTTGCATGATCTCTTTCTGGGTTAACCATATCTTTTTGTCCAACAGGGTTTTAATCTGCTTTTCTTTTAACTTGGAAAAATTGCTTTTGACAGCTTTACGAATTTTTTCTTCATGGCCGGTCAAAATGCCGTAAAACTCACAGTCGCTTTCATCAGACCAGGTTCCACCGAATTCTTCATATACCCATTGCATCACCACGTTTAAAGGCTTGGGTGCAAAGCGCAGTGTTGCAATGCGCTCATCACTGAACTGGAAGGATTCACGCAAGGGGCGCTCAATGGTGATGCGGCGATACCCAAATTCATAGTAATTAAATATTTTACTGCCGAATGTTTTTGGAGCCTCAGTTACGGGATTTTCAGATTGCCGCCCTCTATTGCTTTTCTCTTCGATGGGCTTATCCAGTTTTTGGACATCTATTACTTCAAAATTGCCAAAACAACGGGTGATAATGGAGATATCCTTATCATCCATCACCTTACGTTTAGAGCCCAGGGATTTACGCATTTTACCATACAGGTTCACCCCGTTGATCAGTTGAACTTTGCCTTTTCTTTCCTTTGATTTCTTGTTGGACAAAATCCAGACATAGGTGGCGATACCGGTGTTGTAGAACATGTCTGTTGGCAGGGCAACAATGGTTTCCAAAAGATCTGCTTCTAAAATATACCGGCGGATCTCGGATTCACCAGATCCAGCCCCACCGGTAAACAAGGGAGATCCGTTTAAAATAATGCCAATACGGGCACCGCCCTCAGATGCATCCCGCAGCTTACTAATCAAGTGCAGTAAAAACAACAGGGAGCCATCGGAAACTCTTGGTAACCCCGGACCGAAACGTCCCTCATATCCTTTAAGTGTGTGTTCATCTTTGACCACACCTTCAATCTTCTTCCAGTCAACGCCAAAGGGTGGATTGGATAACATATAATCGTATTTATCCCGATAAAGCTGATCTCCGGACAAGGTGTTGCCAAGTTTAATATTGTCAACTTCCTGGCCCTTGATCAGCATATCCCCTTTGCAGATGGCATAACTTTCCGGGTTTAATTCCTGGCCAAAGGCCCGCATGACAGCCGCAGGGTTTAGCTCATGAACATATTCCATACCCGATGAAAGAAACCCTCCGGTCCCGGCAGTGGGGTCATAAATGGTTCGAATAATCCCGGGCTTTGTCAGGGCATCATCATCTTCCATAAAAACAAGGGAAGTGGTGAGTCTGACAATATCTCGCGGGGTAAAGTGCTCTCCGGCGGTTTCATTGGAACTTTCAGCAAACCTTCGGATCAACTCTTCAAACACCAGGCCCATATCATGGTTGGAAATGACCCCGGGGCTTAGATCTGTTTTCCTGACTTTTTGCACCACCATA
>JAAEMC010000542.1 GCA_024225895.1 Desulfobacteraceae bacterium
AAAATCTGGCCATTGGTTCTTTTCCAAACTTCATCACGAATCTGGAAGCCTGCAAATGTACCTACCAGGGCAGGAGTGGAAACATTGGAAACAATACATTTGTACTTTGCTCCTTTAGGATCAAAATCCGGTTTCCATTTTTCAAGGGATGGTTTTTTCTTTGCAAAAGAAGGAGATGCAAGCATAAATGAGCCAACCATCAAAACAAGCAGTAATACTAAAATTTTACGAAGAGCCATAATTAGTTCCTTTCCTTAATTTAAGTTAATAAAATAATCAGTGCCAAAAGTATTTTTGGCACGGGATTCAACTTTTTGGAATACAACTAAACCTCACTGCAACAACATTTACAACATGAACGATTGTTAAAAAATCCCGCACAATATGAAAACTCAGTTCTGTTATTTTTTTTTAATCCAATTGCTTAAATGCTTCTTTCCGGCCTGTATATTTCTCTCTTAATTGCGGTTTCATCAGCTTTCCGGTTGGATTACGCGGAACCTGATCGAAAATGACTTTTCTCGGAACCTTATACAAAGAAAGTTTTGATTTGGCAAACTCAATTACCTCTTCTTCGGTCATGTTTCTGCCCTCTTTGGGCTGGACAACGGCCAAAACGATTTCCACAAGCCGGTCATCCGGATATCCAATACATGCTATATCATCTATATCCGGGTGATCCATCAAAGCATCTTCGATTTCAACCGGAAAGATATTCTCTCCGCCGCTGGTGACCATATCCTTCATACGATCGACAATAAAAAAGAATCCATCCTTATCCTTCTTTAATAAGTCTCCGGTATAAAGCCAACCATTTTTTAAGGTTTCTTCAGTTTTTTCGGGATTTGAATAATATTCTCTCATCATCCTGGGGGTCTGGAAGATCAATTCTCCCACTTCACCTTCAGGTAATTCTTTGCCAACCGGGTCAACGATTTTAGCTTCAACACCAAAAGTTGGTTTGCCGATGGAACCGGGTTTTGAAAGGACATCTTCCGGATACAGGTTGAACAATCCACCGCCGCCGCCTTCCGTAATTCCATAGATATTGGATACTTTGCAGGGCAGCTTTTCCACAAGGAGCTTCATGATATCAAAGGGAACCGGCTGGGCACCGATTTCCATGTATTTCCAGGAAGACAGGTCATAGTCATCCAGATTTAGTTCACCCTTTTCAATGGCATTGAGTATGGCAATCCCAATGGGTACTACAAACAACACATCCGTGCATTTTTCTTCGGCAACGGCTTCAATGATCCATTTCGGATCTCTGAAATCCCTGATGATGGTACCCTGGGCTCCGGTGGCATAAAAGGGTGCCCATAAAAACATGGTACCGCTGTGGTATAAAGGTAAAAAGAATAAATAATTATCATCTTTTTGAACGAAATAGGTCATTCCGTTACCAACGGCAGTATTATTAATTGAGAAATGGGTATGAAGTACGGGTTTGGGTTTTCCGGTTGTACCTGAAGTGAACATCATGGCGAGGCTGTGATCCCTGTCAACGTCCACAATTGCATCTGAAGTATCCTGATATTCCTGGATGGTGTTATACCCGATCATATCATCCGGAACATCTTTACCAACACAAATATATTTTTTAATGGTTTGCAGGTCTTTTTGAGCAGGCTGGACAACGTCTAGGAATTCTGAACCAAGAATAAAGACAGCAGGATTAGAGACTTCTGCTGCATATAAAACATCAGAGCTTTCAAACCGAAAATTTAATGGTACGACAACTGCTCCCAGGCGTATGATTGCAAAATACGTAACGAGCCATTCCAGTGAATCTTTCTGAAGGTGCATGACAAAATCTCCATGCTTAACCCCCAACTCCTTTGCCAAAAAATTCGCTGTTCGATTGATCTCGTCATTAAATTCCTTCCAGGTAAAAGTCCTTCGCTGACCCTTTTCCGGGGTCCGTTCGATCAGACAAACCTTGTCGGGAATATGCCGAGCATGAATTGAAGCGTAACCTGAATAATTCAACGATGCCCTCCTTTGTGTTTTAATTAACTATAATATTTCTAAACAATTATCTCCTTTTGAAAAAATTAATATCGCTCATAAAATACTTCATAAATCTAGAAATTAACTTTATCAAGTCCTTTTAACCCAAGAATCTGTCTTGTCTCATCAGAAGTTGCAGGGGTAAGACTCATCTCTGCAGCGATACGTTTAATCATACTGACCTGATCAGCACTGGCTTTGGCCATAATACCCTTTCCGGCATAAACTGAGTCCTCAAGTCCGACCCTGACATTCTGGGCACCCATAGCTATTGCTGTTGTTGTGATGGGAATCTGAAATCTGCCGCCAGCCGCCACAGACCATGTAAAATTTTCTTCTCCAAGCACTTCTTTGGCCTCATCATGAATCAGAACCAGATGTTTAACAGAAGGTTTCATCCATCCCACCATCGGACCAAATACAAATTGAAGATGAACCGGAGGTTTCAGCAGATTCTCTTCAAGCAGCCACTTAACATAGGAAACATGACCAAGTTCATATATCTCGATTTCCGGTTTGGTTTCAATTTCAAGAAAGGTTTGCCCATAAATTTCATCATCCCTGAAAGTAGGCCTGAATGTAACATTTTTACAGAGCTCAAGATATTCAGGTTCCCAGTCATACTTATATTTCTCAAACCTTCCTGCTATCTGGAAAATACCGAAATTAAACGGTGCCGGATCGAAAGAACACATCTCAGGCTGCAATTTTTTTATGGGAATCAGCTTTTCTTCCGTGGTCTGGTTCATACCGCCGCCTGTGGTGGGCAAAAGGACCATGTTGCATCTTTTCTTAATCTTGGAATGGACTTCCATAAACAGATCCGGATCTGAAACCGGCAGGCCGTTTTCAGGGTTACGGACATGAATATGGGCGATTGCAGCTCCTGCCTCATGAGCTTTTACTGCATCCTCCACGATTTCATCCGGCGTGATCGGTAGGTAATCACTCATGGTAGGGATATGAACAGATCCGGTGATAGCTGCCGTGATGATTAGTTTGTTCTTCATATCAAGCTCCTTTCAATCTAAATTTTTGACTTGCCAAATCCAATTATCCGTTTGGATTAGGTTAGACCACATACTCTTTTTCCAAATCCAGGGGGAAGATCTTCTTTTCCTTGACATTATCGATAACAAAAGAAGATTTAACCACTTGAATCCCTTCTATCTGGGTCAATTTTTTATTCATGAACTCGCCGTAGGACTTAATATCCTTTGAAACGATCTTTAAGATAAAATCATTGGCACCGGCAATTTGATAGCACTCCACCACTTCTTCCAGTTCTGCAAATTTTTC
>JAAEMC010000543.1 GCA_024225895.1 Desulfobacteraceae bacterium
AATACAGGACAGGCAGTTCTGCCGGGCCAAATCCAGACATCGTCACACTTTTTGGTTTAAGACTCGCTATCGCATCTGAAACAGAAGAGAATGGAAAAATTGCAACAGCCAGAGTTAAACAAATGACCGGAAATGATTCCATGAGAGCCAGGAGCCCCCATGATAAATACGAAATAGAATTCAGACCAAGCCATACACTCTTTTTATTAACGAATCATAAGCCCCATGCACCGGCTGATGATTTTGCATTTTGGGAAAGAGTCTTTCTTATCCCCTTTAATTTATCATTTGTTAATCGGGAGCCTCAGAATGGGAACGAGCGCAAAGCGGATCCGCATTTATCTCAAAAATTCGATAAAGAATTACCGGGGATCCTGGCATGGATGGTTAAAGGATGCCTTGAATATCAAAGATACGGACTACAAGCCCCGGCCGTAGTGAAAGATGCAGTTGAAAGCTACAGGCGGGACGAAGATATTGTTGCCGATTTTCTTGATGATTGTTGTGTTGTCCGACCTGAGTGTTCTGTCGGAGCTTCTGAAATCTACGATACCTTTAAGGAGTGGTGGAAAGCAAATATATCCAACAAACCACCCAGCCAGCCCAAATTTGGCAGATGGCTCAAGAGACGTTTTGAAAGCCGGAAAACCCCTAATGTAAAATATTTTGGGGTGGGTCTTCTCGCAACCAAACAAAATTCGATAAATTAGAGGATCGTCAATAAAATGGTCAAAATAAATAAACAATTGAAATTATTTAAAAAAGCTACTTTAATTTTTAATT
>JAAEMC010000544.1 GCA_024225895.1 Desulfobacteraceae bacterium
CTGGACATATAATCCATAATAAAGACACAAAATAATAACTGGGCAATAATATAGGAAAGAATCATGGATACGCAGGCAAGAAAAAGAGAGAGAAGCCAGGAAACAATTTTCCACACATATAAAAGCCAGCCGGTTTCCGGCATTTTCCAGATCAGGCTTAAGATTTCATTATGCCAAAACAAAATCAGGCCGGACAACAAAATAGTCAGCAACAATATCACAAGGAACCGTAAGATACCCAGCCATAATAATTTGGGTGTTCTCAATCCCAGCCCTACCCCTTTTAAATTGTATTTAATCCCCAGAAAAAAATCCATCAGAATCCTTGCTTATCCTTGAACTGTCTTGTGAAATGATTACATCTGTACTATAGAAAATTGATCTTTTCAACTTTAAGGAGAAGCAAGCATGAAAATATACTATGTGGACGGTAAATTTGTTTTTCAAAACCAAGCCGTGATCCCTGTGGATGACCTGGCCATATTAAGGGGATATGGTGTATTTGATCTGATCCGGACCTACCAGGGGAAACCTTATTTCCTTAAAGAGCATATTGAAAGGCTTGAAAACTCAGCAAAAGAAATCGGTCTATCCCTTCCCTGGAGTAACAGCGAGATCAAGGATATTGTATTTGAAACCTTAAAGAAAAATGAAAATATTGATGAGGCCAACATCCGGATTGTCATTACCGGCGGTTCCAGCACTGATTTTTTTAATCCCCAGGGTAATCCGCGATTACTGGTATTGATAACAGAAATCAAAAAACTTCCGGAAGAATGGTACCAAACCGGTGTAAAGGTCGTAACACATCCCCTTGAAAGGGATATTCCGGGTGCAAAAGTAATCTCCTACGTACCTGCAGCCATTGCCTTGAAAAATGCCAAACAGATGGATGCAATTGAAGCGATTTATATCAACAGGAATAAGGATGCCCTTGAAGGCACTACCAGCAATCTGTTTGCATTTTTTAACAAGACCCTTGTCACGCCTGAAAAAGGCATATTAAAAGGCATCACCCGGCAAGTTATCCTGCAGCTTGCCAAAAAGTATTTCACTGTCGAACAACGAAATATCCAATTGGAAGAATTATTAAAGGCAGATGAACTATTTATTTCAGGAACCAACAAAGGTATTGTTCCGGTCATTCAAATCGATGATACCCCCATTGGAAATAAACAGCCGGGCAAACATACCAAAACCATCATTAACGCCCTTGAGCAGCATACTGAGGATTTTATAAACAGGTAACAGGTTCGTGTTGAGATTTTCTAACTGACTCGTAATTATAATTTGGAAAACACTTGATAAGATAGGTGGTCTTTTTTGAAAATTCCTTGAATGAAATATTTTTGCGTTCAAGAAAAGGATCCCCTTCAATGCCGTATTCCTTCTTAAAAAAATCAATAAATCCAATACTTGTGTCTTGAAGCCGACTGCAAGATTTCGTTGCCGCTACAACCTGCCATAACATGCGGGTATCTTTTGATATTAGTGAGTTTTGCAGGATATCCAAAATATTTTTCCCGATATGAATACCCTGGGCAGTTCCACTTGATTCCATTCTCGAGGCATTATCCACTGTCTCACCAATGGCAGTGACAATCTTGCGCTTTTCACTGCCCACAGGACCGATCAATGCAGGCCCTATTTCAATTCCGGCCCGAAATCTGACCGGGTTTTTTTTATTATTAAGAAAAGCTTTAATCCTGCTGCCCGAATCAAGGCTGCGGGTTCCTTGCACTACCTGATCGAATTCCTGGAAAACAGAGACAAGAAGCATCACCATGAGCATGACGCGTTCATTGAGTTCAGGGATATATCCATTTTCATCCTGGTCAAAAACAGCAACGTTTTGAAAAAAGACACAGTCACCTATGAAATTGCCCAAGCGGCAGAAAAAACGAGCAGCATTATTTGCAGCGATCTGCTGCCAGGTATTGAGCATTAAAAAATAATCCTTTGGGTCATGCTGTTTTCGGATAAGGGTAGACCCCACCATATCAACGAATGCATATACCCCATCCTGGACATTAACCGGCGCCATGTTCAGTTGGTGCTTATTGACTGCTCCCACGGCCTGTAAATATTGTTTTTGCTCATTAAGCTCAATTTCCCTTTTTTTGAGCCTCAAAGCCGTTTCCCTCAAGTTTTTTTCCTTCCTGCGGATCATCTTAACCGCCTGTCGGCCCTTTGCAAGACCGATATAGGCCAAAGAAGATATTTCAATGGCTGCACTAAGGGTATTTAACCGTTTTTTAAGGTCCTTCTGGTTAACAAACTGGCCCTGGTTTTGTTCTAAAAGACTTTTATTGACCGTATTAAATACAATGGCACCATAGTCAGGAATATAAGCAGATAAAAAATTTTGGGCGTTAAACTCTTTGATAATGGCTATATTGGCCGGGATGTCCGGCAACGCATTAAAATATTTTCCATTAAAAGAAAAAATTGAAAAATGGGAAGAGGAATCTGCAAGACCATTATTGGTAGGGATATTTGATATAATTAATATTTTGATCCCTTTTTGATAAAAATCCTGATGTTTGCGCAAAACATATGAAATAATACCCGGCTTTTCAGTTTTTTTGCCAAACTCATCTTTTTGATAGAGATAGATTGGAGACAGTCCTTTTAGCCATACCAAAAGATTGCCAAAATATTTTAAAAACCATCCGGTAATGCCTTTTCCATCTAATTTATGCATCACGCCCCTGTCCCATTTTTCAGGGGGCAAAAACTTTAAATAGCTTTGATTAGTGCCAATCAAAAGCCCGACCTGTCTGGCATCCATAAGATCCAGGGCAAACTTGAGAAGATGACCTAAAACGTCATTAGTTCTAAAAATGCGTCTTTCAAACGCTTTGATATCAAAAGATTCGTTGTTCATTTACAGAATAGGGACTGGTAAAAAAATCAATGGGATTCTGGTCGGTATCTGACTTGTAAAAAAGATTCTGAAAAAGGGAAATCTCCTTTTGTCTGAAAGAAATTAAAGAGCCGATAAAAAAGATATGGTAAATCCGGTAAACATTATCAGAGACAATGTTTACCAATTTATCTTTTTTGGATTCCATTTTGGCAATCCAGTCAGAAAGGGTTTTAATATAGTGGACCCTTAAATTTTCAGCTCCCAGCAACTCGAAACCGGATAAGGCTGCCACATGCATTAAATCTTTTTCCTGCATGAGTTCACCGCCGGGAAACATATATCTATTTAAAAAGGAATTTTCATAACCTTTTTTAGGCTTTTCATTGGTTGTAATTGTATGTTGTAAGAACAATCCATTGGGAACAAGACTGTTATAAACCTTCTTAAAAAAGGTTTTCATATTGGCTATGCCGACATGCTCTGACATGCCCACGCAGGAAATTTTATGAAAAGCTTCTTTTCCAAGATCCCTGTAATTTAAGATGGAAATCTTGATTTTATCTTTAAGCCGCTCTTTTTCAATCCACAGATCTGCATATTTTTTTTGTTCAGTGCTCAATGTAATGCCCGTCACATGGACATCATAATGTTTTGCCGCATACACGGCAAAATTCCCCCACCCGCATCCGATGTCCAAAACCCGCTCCCCCTTTTGAAGACGAAGTTTGCGGCAGACAATATCCATTTTTTCGTTCTGGGCATCGTCCACGGTGGCTTTTTCATTGGCATAATAGCCACAGGTATATCCCATGGTTTTGCCCAGAAAAAGTCTGTAAAAATTGCTGGGAACATCATAGTGATATTCCACATTTTTTTTCTCTTTTTCTGTTGCCTTTATAAAAAAAGAAGAAAAAATATCATAAACACTTTTTCTCTGGGACGTATGGAGAAATTTATCGCAGACAAGTTCATAAAGTTCTTTTATGCTGCCTGAAATATCAAAATATCCTTTGACATAGGCCTCTCCCAAGGAAAATGCATCCGGTGACACCAATGCTTTAAAAAATTTAGAATCCTTAATAAAGAGCCGGTGCTTTATGGTTTTATGGTTGGTTGTGTATTTCTTTCCGTTGCGATCAATGATTTCAATGGGAATCATTTCATTGGAAAGGGTCTGAATAAACTTATTTAAAAAAAAATGTTCCTTTTTAATAGAAAAACTTGTGACTGGATTTAGAAAAGATCTCATGCTTTCTCCTTTTTGAATTTCGATATTAAATTCATAAAATACCGGCTTGAAATCAAGATTTTGACATATTATATAAA
>JAAEMC010000545.1 GCA_024225895.1 Desulfobacteraceae bacterium
AAATAAAAATTGGAATTCTGTAATTTCTTTGGAATGATGGGAAACTCGCCATTGTTTATTTTATGGGCATTGACCACAATCAGACTTTTTTTAGCCTGGCGGAAAATGGTATCAAGCTCAACCACACTCACGGTATTTGATTGAATAATATCATTTAATACATTTCCCGGCCCTACAGACGGCAGCTGGTTCACATCACCTACAAGAATCAGGCAAGCTCCTTTAGGAACTGCTTTTAAAAGATGATACATTAAGACCGTATCAATCATGGATGCTTCGTCTACGATCAAGGCATCACATTTTAAAGGATTCTGGGAATTGCGTTTAAATCCGGCTGCCTTCATAGAGTATTCAAGCATTCGGTGGATTGTGGATGCCGTATGCCAGGTTGCTTCACTCATCCGTTTGGCAGCTCGTCCCGTGGGCGCTGCCAATATGATTTTCATTCCAGCTTTTTTAAATATTTTAAGAATGGAGTTGATTATAGTTGTTTTACCGGTCCCGGGACCGCCGGTAATGATCAACACCTTTTCATTCAAAGCCTTTCCGACAGCCAATTCCTGTTTTTTTGCAAGGGTGATATTTATCTGACCCCTGATCCACTCCAATGCCTTTGGGGTATCAAGCTGCCTGAAACTTCTTGGTGCCTGTCTTAATACTGACAATTTTCCGGCAATGCCGGTTTCACAGACATAATATTTTTTTAAAAAGACCAGTTTATTGTTTTCTATAAATTGATCCATATCATCATTGATGTCTTCAATCACAATCTGCTTAGCCAGAAATGACCGGGCAATGCCGCGAAGTACAAAAGCTTTTTCAACTTCAAGCATTTCTTGAATCTTTTCAACAAGTTCGTCATAGGGATAACAGACATGCCCGTCTTCTGAAAGCTTATGCAGAACATACTCAAGGCCGGCCTCAATTCTTTGGGGCGCCTCTTTTTCCATGCCGAGCTTTTCTGCGATCTTGTCGGCAGTTAAAAATCCAATACCGAAAATATCTTTGGCAAGCCTATATGGATTCTCTTTGACTACATCAATGGAATCCTGACCATAATGTTTAAAAATTTTAGCCGCATACCCGGTGCTGACTCCATGGGACTGTAAAAAAAGCATCACATAACGGATTTCTTTTTGTTCTTCCCAGGCCTGCCGGATCATCTGGACCCTTTTTTTGCCAATCCCTTTGATT
The DNA here is from genome assembly GCA_024225895.1 of Desulfobacteraceae bacterium. Taxonomy (GTDB): domain Bacteria; phylum Desulfobacterota; class Desulfobacteria; order Desulfobacterales; family Desulfobacteraceae; genus JAAEMC01. Next base: position 1,195 of record JAAEMC010000545.1, read on the forward strand.
TGAGCCAGGATTTCAATATTGTTTTCTATGATTTCAAGGGACTTTAATTTGAATTTTTTAACTATCCTCTTGGCCATAACCGGCCCGATCCCTTTGATAAGTCCTGAGCCCAGGTATTTTTCAATGCCAAAAAGAGTGGCAGGGACCAGGGTTTTGTAGCATTCTATTTGAAACTGATCCCCAAATTTGGGATGGGTCTTCCAATTACCCTGCATTTCGAGCAATTCACCAGGCGTTGGATTGACAATATTACCGACAACAGTGACAAGGTTTCGTTCTCCTTTTACCTTTACCTTGCAAACCGTGAATGAACTTTCATCACTTGAAAAGGTGACCCGCTCAATTTGTCCTTTGAGTTGAAACGTCAAAGAAAAACCCGTTGTAATCTTTTGAAACTTAGCCCTTAAAAATTAAAAAAAGCGCATATCAAGCCGTCTTACTTTACAGACTTGAATATGCGCTTTTTGTCAAGTTCTAAAAATGAAATAGTGAAGATTACCCCATGCTAATGATGGGATTCTCCTCCTTTATCGATAAGGGTTTCGTAAATTGTTTTGCCAAGGACCCATGTGAGCCCGGCACCAATAATGGAGACCGCATACCACGCGCCACCAAAAAATACTACATGTACAACATCCCATACCCATTCAAAACAAAATGGAAACATTGTAAATTCTCCTTTATGCTTTTATTCTGCCTTAGCCGGATTAAGTTCCTGCTCCTGGGGAAATATTGGCAGGTATCGGTAAGACAATGCAATTAAAATAACGCCGTAAGCAAACGGAAGGATGGTTGTTGCCACTTCCTGCCAGCTCGGGATATACAATGCCCAGGTGTCAAATGACATAACAGGAACTGCCATGACCTGGAGAACCATAACCCATCTGTTCAGGCAGACGCCAACTACACCTAAAATTATTGCGATCATGGCCAAAACTGGTGTAAAGCCAAATACAGCTGTAATTCTCTGTGCGTGCAATGGATAATTAACAGTTATATTATAACACTATTTGTTTCGGGCGAGATAGGCGATCAAGAAGGGAATCATTTCGGCGTGTAAATGTTTTATAAAAG
>JAAEMC010000546.1 GCA_024225895.1 Desulfobacteraceae bacterium
CGATGGCTGAATGATAAATTTGCAGAAAACCTGACATTTCAGCCTGCCCGTCTGGTGACGACGGGTCATACTGAGACAATGGATTGGGGATGGCGTTTCCAACGGTATGATCTGCGCCCATGGATGATGTGGCATAGGAGGTTCCCGTGCCTTTGAGTCCCCGCGGATCATAGGCAGCCATGGATTGGCCTTTAACCACAGGAATCCTCTTGGATCCAAGCGTGTCGCCGGTAACCTTGCAACCGTTTCCGATCATGAGACCGTTTTTGGTTCCTTCTCTTATCTCATTTACCAGTGCAAGAGCACCCTTTGCATCACCCATTTTCAGTATATCAGCTTCCATGGCAAGCGCGATGGCAGCACCGACATCCATGGTATCAACACCGATATCATTGCATGCCCAGTTGATTTTGGCGATCATATCAATATCATCGATCATACAATTGGAGCCGGTTAAAACAATGGTTTCATATTCAAGGCCCGATACAATGACCTCGCCCTTTTCATCGGTAAAGATGTTTGAACAGCCAATGATACAGCCAGCCATACATTTATGGCCGGAGACGGAATTGGGTCGTTCAGCCATCAGTCCGGCAATATGCTCACCAGATATTTGCTGGGCTTTGTCAAATTGACCAACCGAATAATTCCGGGTCGGCATACATCCCATTCCATTGATCAAATTGACAAGCAAGGGAGTTCCCAAAGCGGTCAGGCCTTCAATCATGGGATAGGCAAGGACTCCTTTTGTAAATTTTGATGCTGCTTTTTTAAAGGTTTCCTTGTCTTTTATTTCCACTTTACCGGCATTGTTGTCGTCAATGATAATTGCCTTGACTTTTTTGGACCCCATTACTGCACCCAGACCACCCCTTGCAGCCATCCTGACATGAAAATCAGGCGAGGTTACGGAAACACCGGCTGCTTTTAGTTTTTCTTCTCCGGCAGGGCCGATGGAGATAATGGAAACCTTGTCGCCATGTTCCCGCTTCAAGTCCTCAATGGTATGATAGTTGCCCAACCCTTTTAGCGAGCCTGCATCTGTAAATGATACGCCGTTGCTGTCAATTTTTAAAATGGTCAACCGATCGGCACTACCCTCAAGGACAATTGCCTGAATCCCTAATTTAGGCAGCTTCTGGGCAGCATTGCCACCGGCATTGGCTTCTTTAATTCCGCCGGTTAAAGGGCTTTTTGCTCCGACAGACAATCTTCCGCTGTTTGGAAAACTGGTCCCGGCTAAAATTCCGGCTGCAAATATGAGCTTATTGTCGGGATCTAAAGCATCTGCAGTGGGCGGGACCTCTTTGTTGATGATATTTGAGCTCAGAGCTCTGCCCCCTAATTTTGCATATTCCGGAGACAATTCTTCAAATAGATAGCTTTGTTTGTCTAAATCAATCCTTAATAATTTCAGCACATGACCCTCCTAACTAATTTAGTTATTAATTGACCCTGTCTTGCTTCTCTGTATTCAGCAACATTCGTGCCGAATCAAGATCAATAACAAAAACCGTTTTGATTTCAGGTGGTTACCGAATTACCGGTGGAATAACTATAAAAAATGCATACCTGGGGATTGGGTCATTTTTGACCCATAAGAAATGTTTGCTCTCGCCAAAATGCCTAACGATAAGTGCTTGTGGTTTAATGGGTCATTTTTGACCCATTAAGGGTCTATATTAACTCATGGGCTTTCATTTTCCGGAACAGCGTCTTTCTGGAAATATTTAGGATATTGGCACTTTTACCTTTGTTCCATTGGTTTTGATTTAGAATATTTTGAATGTGGTTTTTCTCAAAATCCCCCACGGCATCCTTTAAGGGTATCGCTTTACCAGTAGGAATCCCGGAGGAGATTTTGTCTTTACTAATTAAACTCTTTAGTTTCGATACCTTTAAAAACTCTAAATTTTTATGAGCAATATACCTGCGGAGAACATTCTGCAACTCGCGAATATTACCGGGCCAGCGATACCTTTTTAAAATCATTAGATCTTTTGGTGCAAGACTGGTTACTTCCCCATCTTTCCTGTATC
>JAAEMC010000547.1 GCA_024225895.1 Desulfobacteraceae bacterium
AGCGGCCGTTTTAGGCATTGGTAAGATCCCTTGCTGTTTCCATGTTTTTTTCAGACAATTGCAACCTTTTTTATATGACATCGGTATTTGTGCGCTGCAAACGCATAAGATCAGGCAGCTTTATAGTTGTTTACTTGAAAATTTAAAAAAAAGGAGTAGATTAAAATAATAATATCTAAAATGAGGCAAAACAATGGAAGCAGATGATGTCCAGCGAAAACTGGCAGCTATTTTAAGTGCAGATGTTCAAGGATACAGCAGGCTCATGCAAAATGACGAGTCTGCCACCGTAGCCACACTAACCACCTATCGGGATCTGATGTTTACCCTGATAGAACAGCATCATGGAAGAGTGGTGGATTCGCCCGGGGATAATCTTTTGGCCGAATTTTCAAGTGTGGTGGATGCCGTTCAAGGAGCAGTGTCCATTCAAAAGGAATTAAAAACCAGAAATGAGAAGCTTTCCTTCGATCGGAGAATGGAGTTTCGGATCGGCATCAACCTGGGAGATGTGATTGTTCAAGAGAACAGGATATATGGAGATGGCGTCAATATTGCCGCCCGGCTGGAAGCATTGTCCGATGCCGGTGGGATCTGTATCTCCCGGACAGCCTTTGATCAGATAGAGGACAAACTGCCTTTAGGGTATGAATATATTGGCGAACAAGAGGCTAAAAATATGCAAAAGCCTTTGCGGGCCTACAAAGTCAATATCTGGCAGGAAAATGAAAAACCTAAGATAAAAGTTTTTAAGCAATCTGACTCAGGAGCCGGACATGGACAAACAAAGCGATCCATTTTTTCAAGAAAAAGTGAAAAAGAGCGCGAAACGATCCGGATCAAAAAAGGCCGGAGGACCCGAAAACGCTACAAGAACCATTTAAGAAGTTACTTAGGGATTATTGTATTTTTATTTATCATCAATATGATCACAAGCCATGACACCATCTGGTTTCATTGGCCTGCCCTGGGCTGGGGCATGGCTATATTCCTGCATTGGGTTAAAGCATCTTCTTCCTATCATCCGGATGAGTAAGGAAAAATTTTATTTTTTTAACCGTAAAAAGCGCCTTTACACATTCGCCTGCAATTATCATATTATAAATGCCGGTAATCGTTGCTCATCTTAAAAGATTCTGTTATTAGATTGTATCCAAGCAAAATTGATGAATTGAAAAGGAGACCGGATTAATGGAAATACGCTGTAAAAAAATATCTGTATTCGTTGTTTTGGTTATGGGTTTATGCTTGACTGCATCTTTTGCATCTGAAGAATCTCAATCACCGGACCAGGTGATAAAAGATTTTGCCAGTGCTTACTATATGCTGGATCCTGTAATGGAAGAATATCTTTGCAATGACTGCAAGGAAACTGAAAATGAAGTCAATGCCGTGGATCTTTTCCTGGAAATAGCTGAATATGAAGCGTATAACCGTGGTTTTAAAAAGAGCTTTTTAAGGAAAATGCCGCTTTTTGTTGAAACCAAAGTTCTGGAAATGAATGATACGTCTGCAAGGGTGAAGGTAGATCTGATACTAACACGCAGCATTAATCCTTTGTTCAGGGCTGTGGGTTATATTTTCCAGATACAAAATGTATATGATGTGGAAGAAATCGTATATCTGGTCAATGAGGAAGGTCATTGGAAGATCGGCCCCGGTGCCTTTGGTCTTCCCAAATAAGTGATTTGAAATTAATAACCCTGTGTGCTTTTTATAAAGTACACAGGGTTTTTTTTATGAGAGCAGTTGAAACGTTCGAATAATTGTGGGCCCGCTCCCGATGCAAAAGATCAGATACCGCCAGCTTTCATCAAAATAATGATTTGAAAATTTTAAATTATCTGTCTGCCTCCAAATGCGCCTTTCGTGCAGATTAAGAATCGCCAAACACCTTCTTGGCATATACTCGGTAGCGTTCAATACTTAATTCATCAAGCCATGATTCATATGCAGCTCTATATTCCGGGGAGTTCCGGTGCTGTTTAAGGATCATATCGACTTTTTCTATGATGGTTTTTCCCCAGTCATTTTTGGGGAAACCAATATATCCAATTACATATTTCGGCATCCCTTCAATGGGCAGACAGACAATGTCTTTGCTTTGGCCGGTCTCTTTGGTAAAAAATTGGGCTTCATTGGGATAACCAATCACATAATCAATTCTATCAATAAGCATTTTTTCTAAAATACCTTTGAATAGGATCATGCTGTAATGGGCCATTATATTTTTATGACCTTTATGTTTCATCAGAATCTCATCGATGATTCCGCCATAAGCCCTTTCAGCGGAAACACCAACGATAAGTTCACTTTGGATTATGGCTTTTTCCAGAGAAAAGTCCCCTTGCTCATTTAAATAGGGTTTAAATAGATTGTACTTATGTTTGGAGATGATGACACAATTGGGTATGGCAACATATGCAGGTAGTGAAAAGTAAACATAAGCTTTCCTGTCCGGCCTTTTAATTATAGAAGGGTGGCCGACTTTCTCACCACTTTTTAACATGAGTTGTGCACGGGCGACGTTGCATTTAAGGAGTTCATGGCTGTAACCCTTCAAATTATTAATAAGGAGCTGGATGGTATAGTCTGCAACTCCTTTATTGGCATAAGGGCCGTCATGGATATGAATCGGCGGGAAGTCCAGACGAAGCCAGGTTATTTTTTCTTCAGACCAGGCAGACAGAGGGGATAAAAAGATAATTACAATAGAAAGTAAAAATAATAAGCTTTTATTTTTCATGCGATAAACTTTCTCCAAAGATATGTAAAACAAGTTGTTGGGGTATACCTAATAATATGGGTACATCCCATGCATGTCAACCTAAGAGCTTATAAATAAAAGATATTTGTAGATGGGGTCACATCTTGACGGGCTGCATGTCATTTCAGATAAAACAGGGTCAGGGTCTCTGCATAGCAGGCCGGCTTTCTTTCATCTTTGATTTCAATGGTATGTTTGGCTGTGGTCAGAATCTTGTGGCCGCGCTTTTCTTTGATATCTCCTAGCACAATCCGGTCACGGATGCATGAGCCTACCTTGACGGGGGAGAGATGGCGAAGCTTGTTCATCCCGTAGTAAATACCCATGACGGCCCCATGGGGGACGGCAATGAATGTCTCGTGGAAATGGGTAAGCAGAGACACGATCAGGCCGCCCTGGGCAATTGTTTCTCCGAAAAAGCCCTTTTTGGCGGCCTCAACATCCACATGGGACCAATGGTTATCCAGGGTGCAATTGGCAAAGTTGTTGATCCGTTCCTGGTCAATGGAAAACCAGTCGGTCAGGCCGATTTCCTTTCCTATGGTTGCTTTCATTTTCTCCAAAGACAGAATCTGCATCATGTCGAATCCTTTTTATTGCAAGGGGTTCTGGTTATTTCCCATTGAATACGGGCTGGCGTTTTTCTTTAAACGCCCTTGGTCCTTCCTGGGCATCCCGGCTCAAAAAGACCGGTACTGCGATGTCAAATTCGTTTTTTAATCCCTCCTCAAGACTAAGACCGATATTGGTCATCACGGCCTTTTTCACTGCTGTCACTGCCAAGGGACCGTTTTTAACGATGATCCCGGCCAGCCTTTCGCATTCTTCCATGACCTTTTCTTTTGCAAGAACCCGGTTGATCAGGCCTAATTCAAGGGCCTCCTGGGCCTCGATCAGTTCTCCTGTCAGCAGTATCTCCATTGCGCGGGCATATGGTATTTGCCGGGGAAGCTTTACACTGGAACCGCCCATGGGAAATATCCCCCA
>JAAEMC010000548.1 GCA_024225895.1 Desulfobacteraceae bacterium
AAATGTAATTTATCGTATTGTTAAGATAAATTTGTTTTTGATAGTTAAAGGCCTTTCCATTGTAATGGAAAGGCCTTTTTTATATTAATTCGCCTTTTTTGATTTTTCCCAAAGATGTTCTGGGAAATTGCGATTTAATGGTGACTTTCCTAGGCCATTTGTATTTGGCTAATTTCCCTTCACAAATGGAAATGATATCATCCTGGTTTAAATGTGCCCCTTTTTTTAAAATTACAAAGGCGTGGCCTGTTTCCCCCCAGCGTTCATCAGGAACACCTTTTATGGCAACATCCTCAATTTGGGAATCTGCTTTTAATACTTTTTCTACTTCTGCCGGATATACATTTTCTCCACCAGAGATATACATGTCTCCGGCCCTGCCTTTCAGAAAAACGAACCCGTCTGCATCCATCAGGGCAAGATCTCCGGTATGAAGATATCCGTTTTTAATGGTTTCCTCTGTTTTGACTGGATCCTGCCAGTACTCCTTCATCATAATGGAACCACGGACAACGATTTCCCCGATTTCACCGGGTTTTGCTTTTCTGCCTCCCTGGTCAAGGATGGAGACTTCTGCATGAAAGACCGGCCTGCCGACAGTTCCGGGTTTATTGATCAAATCTTTTTCAGCGGCCCATAAAAGGATTGAAGTTTCGGTCTGGCCCATGATCTGGCGAAAGGCGAGGCCTGCCTCAGCACATTGCTCAATAAGATCAGTGGTCAATTTTTCGCCCCCCCCTGCACATACTCTTAGAGAAGATATATCTGATCTTTTTTCCGGGACAATTTTGAGCAACTCCCTGTATACTGTCGGGACACCGAGAAATTTTGTGATTTTGTAATTTTCAATATCACGGTAAACTTTTAAAGGATCAAATTTGGAGTGCAGGACAATGGTGGCACCTTTATAAAAAATTGGGGCAGCCTGGATAAAAAGACCTCCGGAGTGAAAAAGCGGTAAGAAAATCAGCATCATATCACTGAAATGAAGCTTGAAGAAGATATCTGCATTCAAACAATTAAAAAAGGTCTTCCTATGGGATAAAACAGCGCCCTTAGGATGACCTGTGGTCCCGGAGGTGTACAT
>JAAEMC010000549.1 GCA_024225895.1 Desulfobacteraceae bacterium
AAAGAAAAAAAATTTCTTTAACCGCAAATAATCACTTGATTTAACAGAAGCATTCCTTTATATAAGACATAGTGTTCTGCTCTTTGGAAAAAAGCTCTCTCGGGGGAGTGAAAAATCGCATCTGAATACAAAGCACAAAGTATTGGGATACTGAAACGGGGCTGTATTATTACGGGTTCAGGTTTTATTCATCCGAACTCGGACGTTGGATTAACAGAGATCCGATCGGAGAAAATGGGGGAATCAACATCTATTGTTTTGTTGGAAATTTGCCGAATAGCAGAATCGATATGTATGGTTTAACAGCTTGTCGATGTAAATGTAATTCAACTCAAAAAGACCTGAAAGATATTATCAATAAGTACATTAATACAATAATTCAAGATACAAAGGCTGATCTTAATGAAGTTTTTAAAAAATTAGTACCGTCAACATCGTCCTTCGGAAATTTAACTGCTATTGAAGACTGGATTTATACAAATCATAAAAGTCATTTGACAGGGGTATATGACAATTATAAAAGAGGTATTTTTGCTCCATGCATGAATCTTTGCGGACAATGTGTGGGAACTGATAAACTGGGACATTTTATTGAGGAGGGGTGGTTGTATCATCAAGTTTTTGAAATGACGGGAAAAGAAGAGTATGCCACAGGTTTGGGGATGTGGCTTGAGGGATTAGTGCCACCGGATCCGGCGATTGTAACATGGATAAAAAAAACGAGTATTGATATCGTTTGGTCGGGAGGAACGTTCAAAGGATTAAAGCTGTATGATGTTTTTGGCAGCTTTGGTGACGGGTTGTTCGGCAGAAATAGTTTGTCTGCCGGAATGGCAGACTTAGAGGCTAACCGAGCAGGTTTGTCGTTTTGGAAATCATTAAAAAAGTCAGGGACAAAATTTAAATTTGATGTCTGCAGCTATGTTACAGAAAAATGGGATGAGGATAAAAACCCTAATGCTTTACCAGATAAGAAACCAAAGCCATGAGAAAAAATACTTTTATCAAATTGAAGTATATAATGACTGTTTCATTAGTGGTCTTGAATTTTTTATTTTATTCCTGTATTAAGAGAGATTTCTATCAAAAAGCTCTTTCTGATTCTGATATCGAAAGGATGTATGTGGGAATGGAAATTGATGAAGTGACAGAACATTGCGGACCGTTAACTCCGAGTAAACTGCCAATTTTCAACTATCCTGCTAAGGACGGAGGTAAATATGTCTTTTATTTTATACCTACTAACGAGGCGAACAGATCTGAAAAAACCGGAGAAGATGAGTTAAGTCTTGTAGCAATTGTAAAATCTGTGGAAACCTCAAAGGGGCAAAAAGACTATTATGTGCTTCCGTTAAATTTATTTGGGAAAAAATTTACAGGAACAGATATAAATATAAAGGAGATTCCAAGAAACTGAATCTGAACCCGGGCATATTCAAGGCTTATTAAAAGCCTTTATCGGGGTTGTTGGGTGAATCGGTGTCCCAGGTGTAATGAAAAACAGGCTGAAAATGGGCATATTCAAGGCTTTTTCGGGATAAAATGAAACCTTAAGAACATAAGATCAGAAGGCGGCGGAAGATTTTTTCTTTTAACCGCCTTTATTTATTATTTATTGCGAGCCTGCCGGAAAGAAGGTTACATAAAGTTGCACAGCCCGCATAAACCGCATCTGTTATGCAGTGCTTATAACAACAGTTACACAAAGAGGCGACCCCCTGAGAAAAGCCGGAAGCCGCTTATCCCGGTTACACAGCGGTTACACAAAACCCTGGTTTTTTGCGGTTGCACAAAGTTACACAAAAAGGAATTCTGAAAAGTTACATAAAAGTTACACAAAGAGGATGAAAGAGGCGGCTGAAGATTTTTTCTTTAACCGCCTTTATTTTCTTTTTTCACAATTTTTTCCATCTGATTTTTTATAATAATTGCTCTGATCACATTTTTGATCGTATTCCTGTCTTCTTCTTCAAGATCAGCGATCATCTCAAATTGCTCCAGAAGCTCCGGGTCATAAATTTTCATTTTTCCGTCTTTGGCCACATTGTCATAAATAAGATAATCCACAGAAACTTCGAAGGCATCCGCCAGTTTTTTCAATATTTCGGGTCCGGGATTTGCTTTATCATTTTCATAGCGGCTTATGTGTTTGCTGTGTACACTGACAGCCTGACCCAGATCATTCTGCGACCATTTTCTTTCTTTCCTCAGAGCTTTTATCTTATCAGCAATAGCCATCCGAACTTCTCCTTTGAATTTTGGTAAAATAAAATTATATCACATATTTCAGAAAAAGAGGAGATTATTTTGATTATTTTGCTGATTTTCATCTTGACAAACAGTAACGGTTGAGTTACCTATTGTTCATACAATAAGTTACCTATTTCTGTTTTAAGTTGTTATGATCAGTTTGTAAGGGGATTTTCGGCAGAAAAAAAGCCGCCAGCACCAACTCGCCAAAGTAAGCTGCTGACGGCTTCAGGAAAAGCGTCCCGGAAGGATCAGTCCCTCTGAGGCCACTTTCTTTCCTTACTGTATCTTCCCCGAAAAATCAAGCATAAAGGAGGTGATTTTTTTGAATGCGACAAGCATCAGTACGACAGACATATACCTGACAGCGTTTTTCATCAGCAGCGGCTGCAGGCTGAGAGACATCAGGATATCGGAAAACGGCAGGCGGATCGGCACGTTCCGGGTCACCGGGAGGAATCTGAAAAAACTTGACCGTGAGTACAGGACAGGCAGGGCCCTGGTCAACCCTGTCGCATTGAGACTGAGTTTAAACCGGTTGCGTGACCAACTGTTTGAAAAAATTAATAAAAATGAAGGGAGATACGATAATGGGAATTGCGGAAAGCATAAATAACCCCCCGAAAACCTTCTCACCGGCCTTCATAAGAGAGGAGAAATGAGATGATACAGCAGGAGACCATTGATGCTGTCAGGGCCGGAACCGACCTTGCGGAACTGATCCGTTCCCGCGGCATCGTACTGAAGAAAAAAGGTAAGAATTACATAGGATTGTGTCCGTTTCATGAAGACACGGATCCGTCTCTCTCGGTAAATCCTGCGAAAAAGCTGTGGAACTGCTTCGGGTGCGGTGCAGGCGGCGATGCGATCCGGTTTGTTGAGATGTATGACAGACTTGAGTTCCCGGACGCAGTAAAGCAGCTTGCCGGCGTGATCCCCGACCCTGTCCCGGGAGCCTGCCCCGAACCCGCGGTTCGGCAGACAAAAACCGTGACAGCACAGGAACTGAGGCTGCTGGCCAGGGTCACGGAATATTATCAGCACACCATGGGACAGAATCCCCGGGGCCTGAATTACCTGAAGGAAGAGCGCGGGATAAGGGAGAATCAGTCCCTGAAAGACTTCGGAGCCGGTTATGCAGACGGCACACTCCTCGGAATCCTGCCCGAAGATAAAGAAATCATCGCCTCGCTGAAGAGGATCGGGATCCTGAACAGCAGGGGAAAAGAGTTCTTCGGCAACTGCGCAGTCTTTCCCCTTTACAGCGAA
>JAAEMC010000550.1 GCA_024225895.1 Desulfobacteraceae bacterium
AATATATTATTTTATAAAACCCTGGCATTTGCGATCAGTGCCTTTTATGCGGGTATTGCCGGGGGGCTTTATGCCTTTGTCTTACGATTTATTGAACCTGAGATTTTTAAGTTGATGATGTCCATCATGTTCCTTGCCATGGTGGTTGTGGGGGGGTTAGGTTCCATGATGGGCACCATCACCGGTGCAGCGCTTTTGTGCTGGCTGGATCTGCGACTGAGAAACATTCTTGATATTCCTTATATTGGCGAATGGCTGGAGGCCTTGTCAAAATCCTGGTTTTCCATAAACGGAGTTTCCAATATCCAGTATATTATCTTTGGTTCCATAATGATCCTGATTATGCTCTTTGAGCCCCTGGGACTTTACGGGGTCTGGCTGAGGATTAAAAAATACTGGCGGACCTGGCCTTTTTAAAAAGGAGGTGTGATGCTGGATTTTGTTCAGATGATTGTCAGCGGGGTTGCCGTAGGCAGTTCCTATGCTCTCATGGGACTTGCCATGGTCATCATTTACAAGACATCGGAAGTGCCCAATTTTGCCCAGGGCGAGATGGCACTGATCTCCTCTTTTTTTGCCATGATGCTTTTAACCTCCTTTAACCTGCCGGTCTATACGTCATTCTTTTGTGCCTTGTGTTTTGCGGTTGTTTTAGGGTGCTTTCTGGAGTTTGCTGTTTTAAGGCGTGCCAAAGAACCCAATATCCTGGGTATGATTGTGATTACCATCGGGCTTGAGATGGTACTTTTGGGAATTGTCTCCTGGAAATTCGGGGCAGAGCATAAAACCATGCCTTTTCCCATTTCCCCATATGATGCCTATATGATTGGCGGTATTTTTATCAGCAAGCTGGAAGCCCTGACCCTTGCGGTAGCCCTTTTTCTGATGATTGTTCTTTTTTTCTTTTTTAAATATTCCAGACTGGGGCTGGCCATGAAAGCCACCCAGCAAAACCCTATAGCCGCCAGGATTGTGGGCATCCGTACCAATCGGATTTTAATGATGACCTGGGGGATTTCATCTTTGGTCGGGGCTTGCGCAGGCCTTTTAATTTCCCCGACACTCATGCACCCATACATGATGTGGGATCCTATGCTGAAAGGCTTTGCCGCAGCCGTCATGGGCGGGATGACGTCTTTGCCCGGGGCCGTGATAGCAGCCTATCTTTTGGGGATCATTGAAAATCTTTTTGGCGGGTATATCTCCATTGAATTCAAGTCGGTGGTAGCCTTTGTAATTATTGTGATTGTCCTGTGCTTCAAACCCAGCGGCTTATTTGCCAAACACTATGTCAAAAAGGTTTAGATTAGGATGAAATATTACCGGGATTCGATGGAAAAATATGCAGGAAAGGACCTGGGCATCGCTCCGTTAAAACCATAAAAGAAGATAGATACATTGATATAAACAACAGCAACATTAAAAAGGAGGGAAAGATGAAAAAATTACTGGTACAGGTGTTATTGGTTTCTCTGGCTCTGGCTTTGGCTTTGTGTGTTGTACCCAATGGATTTGCAGAAGAAGGGGTAACCGATACCGAGATTCATCTCGGCCAGTGGGGCCCCCAAACCGGCCCTGCGGCTGCTTGGGGATCTGTGGCCAGAGGAACGGGCGCTTATTTTAAATGGATCAATGAAAACGGTGGCATCCATGGCCGCAAAATTGTCTACCATATGTTTGATGACGGATATAATCCGGCCAAAACCAAAGCAGGGGTAAAAGAACTCCAGGAAGGAACAGGCATATTTGCCTGGGCTGCCGGTGTTGGAACCTCCCCGGGCCTTGCTGTCAAAGATTATCTAATGGAAAAGAAAATTCCCTGGGTAGGCCCGTCCGCCGGCTCTCTTCACTGGGTAACACCGCCCCAGAAATATCTTTTCACGGTCTATCCCCTCTATTTCAATGAAGCCAAGGCCCTTGTGCGGTATGCCATTGAAAAAATGGGCAAAAAGAAAGTCGCCATTGCTTATCTTAATGATGAATATGGGAAAAACGGGTTAAGGGGTGCTTTGGAAGAATTGAAAAATCATGGGTTGGAAGCTGTGGCCCAGGTGCCGGTGGAAGCCAAGGATACTGATTTAAAACCCCATGTAATGAAATTAAGAAAATCCGGTGCAGATATGGTGCTCATGTGGACCACTGTGGGCCATGCGGTAAGGATTGTGGGCATTTCCAAGGCCATGCAGTTTGCTCCCCAGTTCATGTCCACCTCTACCTGTTCTGATTTCCCTTTAATGACCCATATCTCCAAAGGGGCCTGGGAAGGTGTGATCTGTGCCACATTCGGCGAATTGACCGATTCCGACCATCCCCTTATTGTAAAATACAAAAAAGAGGTCTTTGACAAATATGCTGCAAAAGAAGAAAGATGGGGCCTGTTCTATGCTGCCGGCATCATCTTTACCGAGCCCATGATTGAGGCCTTGAAAAATTGCGGCCGGGATTTGACACGGGAAAAATTCGTAGCAGAGATGGAAAAGATCAAAGGCTTTAAGGGTATCGGCCCGGAGATAA
>JAAEMC010000551.1 GCA_024225895.1 Desulfobacteraceae bacterium
TTCACAGCCTCTTTTGGCTGGGGATGGTGGGGATAATTTGGGTTGATCGGACAATGATAAATATCCCCTGTATAGAGGGCCCGGCACTGCTCCTCCAGTACCGGGCCCTCGCTTTTCAATCAATGATATCGTCTTTAAAAAATATGGCAGCTTAATTCATATAAAAATAAGCGTGGACGGGCAGGCCTGCCCGGTATTATTTGAAAATTTTTTTTAATTACTTTTAATCGGTAGGTATCTCTGATTTAAAATAGTTCATTCCCACATCATCCAGCCATTCAAGTGCCTGCTCCTTGGAAATAAAAATAAAGCTTTTGGGAATTTTCCCTTTCCCAATTTTATCGAATATCTTTTCAGGATTGCTGTCCACAATTTTGGCAAATTCAAAAATATCGATATATTCATCTTCCTGTTCCTGGTTAGGATTTATTTCCTTATCTAAGGCAACCGCTCCCTTGATAAACCGTTCAGAATCTTCAATGGAGATAATTTTTTTATTCCTGGGAGCAGGTATAATTGTAAGCAGTTGCAGGTTACACAGCTTTTTTACAATGGTATCTATTTTCAGTTGGGAAACACAAAGGATACTTTTAATTATTTTGGATAAGTCAGCATAATAGATATCCGGGTGTTGTGACAGTATGAGGTTGATCAGGTGGCTCATACTTAAAAAAATATCGCCGGACATCTGTTCTCTCACTTCCTTGTCTTTCTCTCTGCAACGGTGGATGAGCTGTTCAGTCATGCCCTTGACAATGGGCATGCTTTTGTTCAAAGCCGATTTCAATGTCAGATCATCGATCTGTATCAACTCGCAAAATTCCAAGGCCTCTGCGGACGCACTCCGGGTTTCCTTATTGATCACCGCCATTTCACCAAGAATCTGGCCGGCCGTCATCTTGGTCAATGAGATCTTTTTATTTTTGATCATTTTGTAGATGTTCACGGTTCCACTTTTAATAAGATAGGCACAATTTCCTTCATACCCCTCTTTAAATATGGTCCCGCCTTTGTGGATCTCTACTATTTTAAGCTCCATCTTTTTGTCGCCCATATTTTCCTCCAGGTCTGTGAAAGTGAAAGATCAAACCGCATTTCTTCTGAATAAAAGAGCGCTAAATCTACAGCGCGTCAATGGATACGATGAATCTGCCTTATCTTGAATAATTAATCAATGATTCCGTTTTTCTATTCGCTTAGGTTATCGCATTTGGCAGCAAAACAAGTATTCGTTATTTCTTTATATAAATTACCCATCATAAAATCAATTGAAAAAGCCCAAGGGATGCCTTTGGCATGTCCATAAAGATAGAGGATTGCCCTTTAATTTTTTTAATATTCTATATTTGCAGAGAATTTTGCAGGTGAATTAAACTTATTATTTCAATTCTGCCAACCCTTGCAGAATTTGCTCAGGAGTTATGCATAAGCGCTTTGATCTTACTCCTGTGGCATGAAAGACAGCATTGGAAATTGCAGAGGCCACATTGACCATACTGCCCTCGCCTATTCCTTTGGCTCCAAAAGGGCCGGAAGGTTCGTTGGATTCCACAATGATGGGTTCGATTCTGGGGGTGTCGCAAGATCGTAAAATTCGGTAATCGGTAAAATTGGGATTCAAAACATGACCATCTTTATACTGCAACCCTTCTGTCAGGGCAAAACCAATTCCCATAACCCCTCCACCGACGATCTGTCCTTCCACAAAATCCGGATTGATGGCCTTGCCCACATCAAAGGCACTGGTCAGTTTTTTAACCTTAACATCTCCTGTGCGGGTATTGACTTCAACCTCGGCAAAAACAGCACCATAGTAACCGGGCATGGCAGGGGCAATCCCACTGGCAGTGCCAATAATCTGCCGGCAAATTCCCATATCTCCGATCTGGGTTTTGCGCATTACCTCCTCAATGGGAATCTGATTCCCGGGATTGGCTGTTTCAAAGATGACTCCATTTTTTACACTGAGATGATCCCATTTTTTTAATTCCAACATTTCAGTTGCATATACAAGCATTTTTTTGCGGGCATCCATGGCCGCATCCCGGACAGCAAGTCCCCCGCAATAGGCCTGCCGGCTTCCATGGGTGCCGCAGTCCAATGGGGTAATATCGGTATCCGGCTGGGAAACTTCTATGTTTTCAAATTCAATCCCAAGAATTTCAGAGGCGACCTGGGCCAGTACGGTACGGTTTCCCTGCCCTTCATCAGCCGCAGCAGTATGCAGGCTGGCGGTTCCGTCGGAGTTTATCATAACCGTTGCCGAACTGGGGTCAGGCAAAGCCCTGGCAGCACCGGTGCCATGGAGCATACAGGATAATCCTATTCCGCTCTTTATATAATCTTTGTCAGGTTGGCGTGTTCTTTTCTTTTTCCAGTCGGATGATGCAGCCCCTTTTTGAAGGCATTCTTCAAGCCCGTTGCTTAAAATCCGCTCATTTAAGATGGGGTCCATCTCCCCTTTTTTACGATAATTTTGCAGCCTGATCTGCAAAGGATCCATCCCGATTTTTTGGGCAATGATATCAATTTGGGATTCCTGGGCAAAATTCATCTGGGGATTCCCATATCCTCTAAGGGCTCCGCACATTGATTTATTCGTATAAACTGCCTTCCCTGAAAATTGATAATTCTCAATATTGTAAAGCCCGATACCGGTTGACATACAGTCTGCAATAACGCCGATATAATGGGTGCCATAGCCGCCGGTATCTGACAGGATCTCAACTTCATTGGCCGTGAGGACTCCTTGCCGGGTGGCACCGGTTTTCATTTTAATCATCATGGGATGGCGGGTTTCAGTGGCACAAAAATCTTCTGCTCTGGTAAAGGACATTTTCACAGGTTGCAGAGTTTCGCGTGAAAGCCAGCTGCACATTACCTCCAGCCCGTGAATCACGCCGCATCTGCCGCCGAATGCTCCGCCGGTATAGGGTTTTATCACCCTGACTTTATGAAGGCGCAATCCCAGGGCTCCGGCAAGGTAGTGCTGACTCCAGTGGGGAAGCTGCGTAGATGAATGAATAGTAAGCTTTCCATTGGATTCAAAATCGGCAATGCAGGTGCCAATGGGTTCAATACTGGCATGCTTTTGTTTGGAAGTGTGATAGGTGTTTTCAACAATCACGTCTGCTTTTTTAAATCCTGCGGCAATATCACCCAGTTCTTTTTTGACTTGAAATGCAATATTCCCGCGTTCATGGATCTTAATATCTGTTTCTTTCATTGCCTCAACAGGGTCAAAAATAGCAGGTAAGCGTTCATATTCCACATGAACAAGTGAAAGAGCTTTTTCTGCGGTCTGCTCATCAACAGCTGCAACAGCTAATACTGGGTCCCCAATAAACCGGACCACATTGTCCCTTAAAAAAATCTGCTTTTCCTTTTTGGGAGTTCTCAGAAAGAACCAGTATTGAAGCACCTTGGGAACATCTAAAATCGTTGCAATGGCCTTGACTCCGGGAAGCTTCCTTGCAGCCGCCGCATCGATTTGTTTGACCTTGGCATGGGCATGGGGGCTGCGCAAAAGTTTTGCATGCAGCATATTATTAAATTTTAAATCAGTGGCATATTTGGCTGCTCCGGTAACCTTGTCCACACCGTCAATTCTCTTAAAGGATTTTCCAATGGTGCTGCCGGTATCAATCATCTGCTCTTTCCTTATAATTATCAACTGCTGCAAGAACTGCTTTTACCGGCCTTTCATAGCCGGTGCAACGGCACAGGTTATTGGCAAGACCCTGCCTGACCAGGTCCTCATCAGGTTGGGGATGCTGTTTGAGCAATGCATGGGATGCCATGATCATACCGGGTGTGCAATACCCGCATTGCACGGCTGACTCGCTGATAAATGATTCTTGCAGCACATGGAGTTTTCGTCCCTTTTGAAGACCCTCAATGGTAAGAATGGTTGCGCCGTCTGCCTGGACCGTGAGCATCAGGCAGGCCAGGACCGCTTTTCCATCAATATTGATGGTGCATGCGCCGCATTCACCTTCACCGCATCCCTCCTTGGTGCCTGTCAGGCCAAGATCTTGTCTGAGTGTATCTATCAATCGATCCGTCGGGCTGACTGCCAGTTCAAAGATATCCCCGTTAACCGTCATTTGTATCTCAATCTTTTTCATTGCCCGCTCCTTTGAAGGCTTGTTTCAAGAGATTTTTCCACCAATACGGCTGCCATCTCTTTTCTGTATTTACCCGTTGCCCGGTTATCGTCTATGGGATTTGATTCATCTGCAGCCATTTTAGCTGCCTGCTGTATGTTTTTATTGTTCAACTTTTTACCGGAAAGCCACGCTTCAGCGCTTTTTGCCCGAAAAGCAATGGGTCCCACTGATCCTAAGGCAATCCTTGCTGCAGTGCATTTCTCTTTTTTACGCCAAAGGCTTGTTGCAACATTTACAATGGCCATATCAACCGCTGTCTGGTGCCGGCCAAGTTTTAAAAAAGAAGCGCCAAAAAATTTTGACGGTAAAGGGATAACAATTTTTTGCAGCATTTGATCCGGTTTAAGTGCCGAACAGTTAACTCCGCAAAAAAAATCTTGAACCAAAATTGTGCGGCTGTCATTTTTTCGTACCGCAACAAGGGCTGCATCCAATACCAGCAACGGCAGGGTCATATCTGCACATGGGGAGGCATTGCACAGGTTTCCGCCAATGGTGGCCCTGTTCCGTATGGTGTAGGTGGAATGAGCAAGTGCAGCCTCAGACAAAACCCCTGGAGAGGATGTCATTAAAAAAGAATCTGCAATGGTGTTGATGTCAGTTGCCGCCCCGATACAGATGCTGTCTTTTGTATTTTTAATAAAA
>JAAEMC010000552.1 GCA_024225895.1 Desulfobacteraceae bacterium
TAAAAATATTAAAGGCCTGACACCCAATGCCTTTGCTGTTTTAGAAGAATATCCCTGGCCTGGAAATATCCGGGAACTTGAAAATCTCATAGAACGGATGGCAGTGTTGGGATCAGACGGCCAGATCATTGATGAAAATGACCTGCCCTTTGACTTGTTGTTCCATACAGAAACTGAAAAAGGCGCAAAAGAGGGATTCAAGGAAAATAAAGGGCTGATTAAAGCCCGCCAGGCTTTTGAGCGCCTTTACATTTTAAGGGCCTTGCAAAACTGCCAGTGGAACCAGACCAAAACCGCAGATCTTTTGAGCATTCACCGCAACACCCTGATACAGAAAATGAAAAGCCTGAACCTGACCACCTATAAGGAAGAGATTTAACCCAAATCCAAACTGGCCGGCAAAAGGACTGTAAAACAGGTACCCTTGCCCATCGTACTTTTCACGTCGATTTGCCCCCTGTGTTCTGTGACCACCTTGTGGCTGACTGTAAGCCCAAGGCCTGTGCCTTTGCTTTTGGTACTAAAAAATGGATTAAAAATATTTTCAATATCTTCAGAAGAGATGCCCTTGCCCGTATCGCGGATCTTAACTAAGATCCAATTGTTTTCGCAAAGGACTGAAACCGTTAACACTCCGCCCTCAGGCATGGCATGAATCGCGTTCTGCATGAGGTTTAAAAATACTTTCTCCAGTTGATCCGGATCTGCCATGACCTCCATGGGGTCAGGCATAATCTGGCTGTCACAGGTAATTTTTTTGTTTTCAAACCCTGCTTCCAGCAACTCAAGGGTATTGTTTACTACGGTTTTAACATCCATGCGGGTGAAATTGTATTTTGGCGGCCGCGACAGGACCAGCAATTCTTCAATCAAAACATTAAGCCTGTTGATTTCCCTTGGAACGATACTTTCAAACTTTTCCAAAAACCCCGGCTTTTCTTTTTTTTGGGGCAAAAGGGCTACATAGGTTTTTATGGCGGAAAGGGGATTTCTGATCTCATGGGCCATGCCGGCGGCCAGGGTTCCTAAATCCGCCAGCCGCTGGGTCTGCCGTACTTCTGCCTCCAGCTTTTTGATGGCCGTGATATCATTTAGGTTGAAAATGATTTCTGCAGGGGTTTTATCTATTGATTCAAGGATGCCTGAGCCTGCCAGGATAACCTGTGATTCGTTTTGGCTGTAAAGATGGATTTCCCTCTGGTTATTGCCTAAAGGATTTTCAAGATGCTGGGATATATAGGCGGATAGTTCCGGATTTGTTTCCAAATATTTTAAAACAGATTCACCTTTGGCCCTGTCAGTGTTGTTAAGCATTAAAATGGCACTTGCTGCCGGATTTATTTCCTTTACCCTGCCTTCCATATCCACCACTAAAAGGCCGTCATTCATGGTGGTTAAAATTTTCTGGGCATATTGCTGCAGCCGCCCGATCTCCTGGAGCTGTCCTTCCAATTGCTCCTTTTGGGCCAGTATGGATTTTACCATATAAGAAAAATTGGATGCGAGAAGTTCAATCTCATCCCCGGTCTTGATATCGATTTCCTGCTCAAGATTTCCCTTGGCCGCCTCTACTGTGACATAGGTCAGTTTTTCCAAAGGCTTTGTGACTCGCCGGGCAATCCAGTTGGATACCAGAATTCCCAAAGCCAGGCTGACACCTCCCAACACCACAATAATCCATATGGTCTGGCGGATCTGCTCATGCATCAACGCCAGGGATAAACAGATCCGCACCGTCCCCCAACGGTCCTTTGTATTGGCCAGAAAAACCGGAACAGCCACATCCATTACCTGCATATTGCCGGATTCACCATCCCGGATATGGATCAACGGGGCATTGGCTGCGACGGCTATTTGACTGACTGAATCTTTGAGCAGCCGGTTCTGGAAATCCGGCTTTTTACTGTAGGCTGCCACACGGCCTTCCTTGTCATGGATAATAACACTGACAATTTCCGGGTTGTTTGCCGTCTGGTTGGCCATTTTTTCCAGGGCAACATAATTGTAGGTCACCAAAAGATCCACGGAAATGGCGGAAAGATTTTTTGCAATGGCCAGCCCCTGCTTTTCAATACGCCTTTGGATAGTCCGGGTCTGCAGAACAGCCAAAATAATGGCCAGCGTGCCCAGAAGCAGGATCAGCATTACGGATGTAATGATGATGAACCGGAAGCGCAGTGAAAAAAAACCGGAATTGCTTTTCATCCCGGCACTGTTTTTTATGGCTGTATCTTTATTCAACGGATTTATCCATCCAGATTTTATTGAGAGTCATATAATAGGCGCCAAGGGCACTGACTTCAACAGATTTAACATAAGGCTGATACACCCGGTCAACGGTTAAATAAAAGAGTGGTATCAGGGGAGCAGAATCCATTATCCGGACTTCGATTTTCTGATACTGCTTTGCCCTTTCTATGGGATCGACAATCCCCCTGGCAATCCGCAGCATCTGATCGATATTGTCATCTTTAAACTTCATAAAATTGGAAGGGGACTCAGATGCAAAAAGGGGATATAAAAAACTGTCCGGATCCGGCATAACGGCAAACCAGGAATAGCGGTAAAGTTGAACCGAATCCGATCTTAAATAAGTTTCATAGTTTTTCCAGTCAGTGATGTATTTTACCTTAATTTTTACACCCAATTTCCCCCAGAAATCTTTCATCATATCAATTTCTTTCTCAATTCTGGGAGTTTTATAGGCAGAAGCGATCTCAACTTCAGGAAGATCAGCTTCTGTTGTTTGTTTATAACGTTCAAAATAGAAATTTGCTAACTCCGGATTATTGGTTTCCATCTGGTTCAAAGGATTATATCCCGGCATACCCGGGGGTAAAATAGTCTTAGCCACTTGGAACTGATCTGCATATGCTTGCCTGACAAACTCTTTTCTGTCAATTGCATAGGAAAGGGCTTTTCGAAAATCTTTATTATTAAGATTGGGATGATTTACATTTATACCATAAAAAAAGTGGCTTAAAGAAGGCCGGTGAAACCATTGAATATCTTGGATTTGGCTGAGCTTCACACGGCCATCTCCAAATACGTCAATCTCTTCAATTTTACCTTGTTCAAAATCATCCAATGCCAATGAATACTGCCTTCCAAGATAGAATTTGTAGTGAATCTCTTCTAAAAATGCTGGTTCCTCATAATACTCTTCAAACCGCCGTAACTTGATTATTTTATTTTCATTCCATTTTACAAAACGGAATGGGCCGCTGCCAATAGGATGCTTGCCAAATTCATCACCTAATCGAATTGCCTCTTTTTTAGGAATAATAGCTGCCTGATACATTCCCAAAGCGGTTAAAAATGGCACATAGGGTTCTTCAAGTTGAATTTGTATTATTTGATTACTTTCTATTTTAAGACCGGGAACATTCTCTTTTAAACCATCCCTGAATTCTTTTGCTCCTGTTATTTTTAAAAGATGGGGCAGCACTGCGGGGCCGGGCTCAACTTTTAAAAGGCGTTTTATTGAAAAGACGACATCTTCAGCTGTAACAAGTTCCTGGTTATGAAACCGGGCATTTTCCCTTAAAATAAATCGATATAGTTTTCCGTTTTCTTTAACCTGCCATGTTTCTGCTAATGCAGGTAAAACTGAAAGATAAGAGTCATATTTAACTAAACCATCAAATATCTGATGGATAAGAGCAATGCCGTAGATATCTTGTACAAGCCCAGGATCTAAAGTAATAGGGTTATTCCACAATGGCACTCTGTAGACACCGCCCTTGATGGGCTTAGCAGATCCCGATTTTTTTTCCTCTTTATTATCCTGGTTTGAGCATGCAGCTAGGAAAATTAGAATTAAAAAAAGCACGCCTAACAGAAGGGCTTGAAAAGTGCCAGCACGCTTCATTTTTCTCCCCTAAGCTATATTTGTTTTCTATCAAAAAAGTTATCATACGGGCATGAATACGAGTAATCCTACTACATTTCAACCATTGACGATAGCTTTTCTATTCTATAATACAAAAAAAGCATGGATTTACTTCTTCCATGCTTTTTTGCCTGCTCAAGAAAAGATTCTTTTTAACAAGAAATTTTAGAATGGTCCTCCACCACCACCAGCTATAACAGTTGCTACAGTACCTGCTACCAAAAGACCGATTACCAA
>JAAEMC010000553.1 GCA_024225895.1 Desulfobacteraceae bacterium
AAAATATCGACCCCGGATGGATGAATGTGCGGCCGGAAATAAAGGCGTATGCCGTACCGTATATATGGGGCACCATCGGAATCGCGTATCGCAAAGACCTGATAAAAAAAAAGCTCGACTCCTGGATGGATCTTTTCAAGCCTGAAACACGGCTGCGGGGAAAAATCGTCATGATCAACGATTCCAAGGACATCGTCGGCGCCGGCCTCAAAGCCCTGGGATATTCGCTGAACTCTGAAACGCTGAGCCAGTACGATGAGGTCCGGACGCTGCTCCATGCCCAGAAACCTTATGTGTTTGATTATTCCTATGTGGTGCTGAACAAGAATTCCGCCCTGATTAAGGGCGATATCTGGATGGCCATGGTCTATAACGGCGACGGCCTTGTGCTCCAGGAGCAGGATCCCCGTATCTCTTTTGTAGCGCCCAGGGAGGGGACCAATCTCTGGGTCGATTACCTCGTAATCCTTAAACACGCCAAGAACAAGGTACTGGCCGCCCAATTCATCAATTTTCTCAATGAACCTGAAAATGCAGCCCAGCTTTCCGAATATCTGATGTTCGCCACGCCGAACAAATCAGCCATGGCACACATTTCAGCAGAATACAAAAACAATAAAATGATCTATCCGGATGAAAAAATCCTGAAAAAATCAGAGGTCTATAAAATCCTCTCCCCCAGGGTTGAAAAGTTCCGGCACATTATATTTGCCGAGGTGGCCAATTAGGACAGGGAAAGCATGAAACTTCAGACCAAAATATTTCTTCTCCTGGTGCCTTTGATCGTGATTCCTTTGGTAATCCTGGGCTGGTCTGCCAACAACCGGCTGATTTCCAATGCCCGGAACGCCATCAACAACCAGATGGATACCGCCGTCAGCCTGGTGGCAAACCAGATCCAGACCCGGATCAGATCTGTTGAGTCCAATGCCGTTCTTTACACCCAGTCCATCCAACTGGCCAATTTCCTCCTTACTGCCAACCAGGATCAGAAGTACTCCCTGATGATCGCGCCGCTGCTCAAGCTTTTTGCTTCCTACCAGAAAACTTTTCCCGACTATGTTGAAATCAGGGTGCTGGCGCCGGACGGATTTGAAGATGTCCGGCTGGCGAATATTTCTGTAAAGAATGCCTCCTATGATGAAAGCAAGTCGCCGTTCTTTAAGAAAATTTCCGTTTCCCAGAACCCGGCCCATACCTTTTTCATCAAAAACCCGGATACCGGGCAGTACAACATGCTGGTGACGCGAAAGATCCTGCTTGTCGACATTACTTCCAATGCAGCCACGTCCGAGCCCGTGTTAAAAGGATTCTTTGTTTTGACTATTGCTATGGATGATTTTCAGAAACAGGTCAGCTCCCATCTGTTCGGGGAAAATGGGTGCATGTTTTTCACCAACAGGAAAGGAGAGATCCTTTTTCACTCCGATGAAAGCAAAAACAGGTCGGTTCTGGCAGCCCCGATTTTTTCCCAGTTTGTAAAAAGCTGTGATGCCTCTATCCGTAAAATATTTTTTATCAAAGACGAGTCCGGTGAAGTTATTGCCAAAGGCAAACAGATCCACCCGGATCTTTTTGTGTTTGCCACCTTACCAAAAAAGGAACTGTCCAAAGCCGCAACCCATTGGAGCTTAATCGTATCCGGGGCCACCTTTGCCACCCTGGTCTTTATTTTCGGCGCCGTATTCGTCATTATCTTTTTTGTCATTCTCAAACCGCTGCAAAAAGTAAATACCGCCCTTGAAAAGCTTGGCAAAGGAGACATGCAGGCAATGATCCCAGAGGCAAACCAAGACGAGATCGGCACTCTTTCAAGGGAATTCAACACCATGATGGAAAAGCTTCAGAATGTCTCCATCAGCCGGGATTATATGGACGCAGTCCTGGATTCAATGAATGATACTGTTTTCGCGGTTTCCCCAGCCGGCCTGATTAAAAAAACAAATATGGGCGGCATTGAACTGACCGGTTTTACCCAAAAAGAATTAATGGAAAAATCGATCATGGATTTTTTCAAGGAATACGAGAATACACTCTTTTCCCAATTTTTAGCGCAGCCCCACCTGATCAATGAGGAACAGACCGTGATCACCAAAGATCTCGAACAGGTCGCAGTTCTGGTTTCCCTGTCTACTATGACGCCCCAAAGCCCTGGTTCGGATACGGATGTCATTTGTGTTATCCGGGATATCCGGGAATTAAAAAAGAACGAGCAAGAAAAAGCAGACCTGGAAGCCAAGCTTTTCCGGCTTCAAAAAATGGAAGCGCTGGGCACGTTGGCCGGCGGGGTGGCCCATGATCTGAATAATATTTTATCAGGAATCAGCGCCTATCCGGAACTGCTTCTAGAAGACCTGCCCCAGGACAGTCCTTTAAGAAAGCCTATCACCATCATAAAAAAATCCGGGACAAAGGCGGCCGCAGTTGTCCAGGATTTATTAACCCTGGCCCGCAGGGGTGTGGCTACCATGGAAATTGTGAATATAAACGATCTGGTTAAAAACAG
The DNA here is from genome assembly GCA_024225895.1 of Desulfobacteraceae bacterium. GTDB lineage: Bacteria > Desulfobacterota > Desulfobacteria > Desulfobacterales > Desulfobacteraceae > JAAEMC01. The sequence goes on from JAAEMC010000553.1 coordinate 2,507, forward strand.
TATTGAAAGTCCGGAATGTGAATCAATTATGGAATACCACCCCGATGTTGCCGTCAATATCGATCTGGATACTGATTTGCTCAATGTGAAAGGTTCTGAACTTCACATCGGAAAAACCATTATGAACCTGATCTCCAACTCGGCGGAAGCCATGCCCAAAGGCGGGAATATTTTTATCAAAACCCGTAACAGATATATTGACATGCCTTTGTTTAAATATGATCAGATTACTGTGGGTGATTATATTGTCATAACTGTAACCGACATGGGTGACGGCATCGCCCCAGAGGACGTCGACCATATTTTCGAACCGTTTTACACCAAAAAGAAAATGGGAAGAAGCGGTTCAGGTTTGGGAATGGCAGTTGTCTGGGGAACAGTGAAAGACCATAAGGGCTATATTGATGTTAAAAGTGAGCCTGGCAAAGGGACCTCTTTTGATCTGTACTTTCCGGCCACCCGGGAAGCTGTGCCCAAAGAAGAATCTGATATTTCCCTGGAAGACTTAAAGGGAAACAATGAACGCATCCTGGTTGTTGATGACGTAGAAGAACAACGGTTTGTTGCGGTTTCCATTCTTAAAAGGCTGGGTTATCAGCCAGAGTCGGTGGAAAGCGGAGAGGCTGCTATTGCATATCTTATTGAGAAGAAAGTAGATCTGATTGTGCTGGACATGATCATGGAGCCGGGACTGGACGGGCTGGAAACCTATGAAAAAATATTAAAGACAAACCCTAATCAAAAAGCGATCATTGCCAGCGGTTTTGCCGAAACAGAAAGGGTCCGCAAAGTCCAACATCTGGGTGCCGCCCAATATATCAAAAAGCCCTATACCCCGCTTCAGATCGGTAAAGCAGTAAAAAAAGTCCTTGATAACTATCATTCCTGACAAGAGGTATCCCAAATCCACCATCAAATTACATAACATGCCGCAATATCAACAAAAAGGCACATCCCTGGCCATCATCAAGGTGTCATATGCAAGGCGCCAAGGAGTGACGACTAAAGGCGTATAAGTCATACTCTGCAGGGAGGAACGATCGCAGGCAACGCGGCAGGTGGCGCCTTGATGGTGGATCAGAGGTATGCATCTGTATTGACACCACACTGAAAGATTTCATATAACCATACAATATTTATATACGAACATATAACAGCGGCAGGTGTATATGGTAAAAATTTTTAGAAGAACACCTTTAAATACTGAAAAAAATAATATTAAAAAGGTTAAGGCTGAACCCAAAAAAGAAAATAAAAATTACTATTTTTATATTGAATATGAAACCTTAATGCAGGATGATCAGGATGGGAAAAGAAAAGAAATAAAATCATTTTGCGCCTATTATAATGCTGATTTCTCCGGCCGCGGGTTTGTGGAGATAATTCATCCTGCACTGGAACTCCACCAGATCAGATGCAACCTCACACAGCTTGTTTTCGGGATAATTTTTGAAATAGACAAAGACCAGGATTTTAAAGCGGTTTATATCCCGGATTTTGACCGGATTGTCTGGAAAAAAAATCTTGATAAATATGAGCCTGACGCACTGACCGCCCTGATTGAAAAATCCATTCCCCACACAGCGAAATTTGGAGATTCACATCAGAGTTGAATCATAACAAGCCTATTTTCAACCTCAAGATTGGGGGCAGCCTGCCTGCCATTATGCGCAAAGCGCCTTTAGGATATATTCCTTTCAAATTGCATTTGTAAATTATTGGACGCCCCTTGCGTCCGCCCGTCTGAGTAATGCAAAATACCTGATACGGACAGACACATGGGTTTACCCCTCCTTTTAAAAAATCAATTCCATGCATATTTTCTAGTTAAAAACCATAGCAAACAAGGAATTTTTTTCAACTAACAGTTTGGAATATAAAGGAATTTTTTATCAAAAGCTCAAGTTGAAAGCAAAATCGTACGATATAACTAATTAAGATGACGGCAAAAAGAATAAATAATAACTCACTAATATGGAAAGAAAAATGGAAGACATCCCCCATATATACAAAAGTGAGCTGCTCCATCAGGAAAAGCCAGATTTCAACCCCCACGGGAAGAAAAAGCAAAAAAAACGCAAGCCTTCTGCTGCCGTAAAAAAGCATTTCAAAAATCTCACCGCAATGGTGGATGAAGCCCACAAAGAACTTGAAGAAAACCACTCCCCTTTCAGACTATGCGTTTACCAAGAAGGCGAAGATATATACATTGATGTGGTCACTATTGATGAATCCGGTAAAACCGATCAGGTCTTTAAGCACAATATCACCAATGAAGAATTACAAACCCTTATGCAACAAATCAAATCCGGCAGGGGACTGATCCTGGACGCCAATGCATAATCCAAAAAAGTTAAGTATTTCCTTCTTACCTGCAATATTCTTGCAATATTCCTGCAACCATATTAATTAAATTTGAAAACTTATAAAAAACAGACATGGAGTGTCTTTTTTTTATTATTTGCCTGTGATAGCAACTTTTTACAGTACAACATATACTTATAAAGGAAATACACATGACCCAAAAAGCATTTCAAGAGTATTACCCTGATGATTTCAGCCATTGTTACGGATGTGGAAACAAAAACGAAAAAGGATATCAGATCAAAAGTTATTGGGATGGAGAAGAAAGTGTTGCCCATTATACACCTGAAGAATATCATACAGCCATTCCCGGATTTGTTTACGGCGGCCTGATTGCATCTCTTGTGGATTGCCATTGTACTGGTACGGCTGCAGCTGCAAAATATAAAGAAGAGAACCGTAAGATGGATACCCAACCGCCCCTTAGATACGTCACCGCCTCCTTGCATGTGGATTATTTAGCACCCACTCCCATGGGAACCCCTCTGGAAATAAGGGGTAAAGTTATTGAAGTAAAAGGAAAAAAGGTGGTAGTGGAAGCAATAGTTTCTGCAAAAGAGAAGATTTGCGCTAAAGGCAAGGTGGTCGCAGTTCAGATGCCGGACACCATGATGTCCAAGCCATAGGACATACCGGTTTTTTTCTAAAAAATCCGGACCTTACCGGATATTAACCATTGCCTGGTCAAATTATCAGACTATATTCGGGTGCAGTAGAATCCATGCAGTGCTATAAATTTATTGCACTCAGCTTTTACCGCACCTCTTGTTTTCCAAACCGCAAAAGCCCTATTTTATAGGGCTTTTAAAAAAACAATTACCGTTAACAGCCCCTAAAAGATCTTGATTCTCATTTTTTCGCCTGTCTTATCTGTATCCAATACTAATATTTTGATCTCAAATAATTTCTATTAATTTCAATCTGTTACATATTGCCTTACGGTTTGTTTTCACCGAAAACAAAAGCCTGGCACGCTTATCGCTTTATCGATGCCAGGGCCATTTTGTTAGGACTATAAATTAAAAATGCCTGGTTTAAGAGGCAAGATTCAAATATTTGGGAGACGTTGAATGAGTAAATATTATCTGTTCCAGGACACCAAAAAATGTATCGGATGCCATGCCTGTGAAATCCAGTGCAAATCCAATAAGGATCTTCCCAAAGGACCGAGGCCCTGTCAGATCATCCAGGTCGGACCCAAATTAATCAGCGGTCTTCCCAAAATATCGTTTATTTTCATGCCCTGTTTTCACTGTGAAAATCCCTGGTGTGTTTCTGCTTGTCCCACAGGTGCCATGCAGCAGAGAAACAGGGACGGCATTGTATTTGTCGACCAGGAGTTATGTGTGGGTTGTAAAACATGTGTTTCCGCCTGCCCCTGGGGTGCGCCCCAATGGAATGCAGATATCGGCAAAGTTGTCAAATGCGATTACTGCAAGGACCGCATTGACCAGGGGTTGAACCCTGCCTGTGTTACTACCTGCACCACAGGCTGCTTGAAATTCGGCAATGTAGAAGATATGACGCAGATCCGGCGTAAGAGGCATGCCTCCTCTGTGGCCTCCTTTGACAACAGTAGTTTTTAGTCTTTCTGGAGAACAGCAATGGCCCAAACTAACTGCCCGGTCCGCAACACTATTATGGCGCTTTGTCAAACCATTCTTTCCGGACGCCTGACTGACCCCAAAGGCCGTAGAATCTTAGAACAGATTTTAAAGCTGATCGAAGAAATTGCAGAAGGCGCTGCCGGCCTTGATCATCTTTGCGCCATTGATTCTCTCATTGAAGAATATTTTCAAAATGGCTGCAATGATCAAAATATTGAAACCGGTGTTTTCTTAAAAAAGGCTTTGGAAGACAACAGAGAAATTTTTCAAAGCCATATTGAATCTAAAAATTGTCCTTCC
>JAAEMC010000554.1 GCA_024225895.1 Desulfobacteraceae bacterium
ATATCTCCCAAATTACTCTTTCATCAAAGCTTGCAGGACAAAAAATTCATTTTGATATGAACTCAGCATCTGAATTCGCCAATATTACAATAAAAGGATTTTTCAATCCTTTTCTACCTGGTTTTCCAATAGATGCATCCCTTGACGCAGATGCCGAACTTATTGATCTTCTCATGTTCACAAACCAGGAGACTGTTGTGGATGGCGCTCTCGGATTGAATCTTTCCATAAAAGGATTGCTGAACAATCCCGAGGCCAAAATAGACCTGAATGTTACAGATCTGGCCTTGGATGAGTTTGGACAAAAGGGTGACATAAATTTTTCAGCCAAACTATTGGAAAAAAAAGCATCCATCACCCAGGGCCATTTTTTAATTCTTGAAAATAATATCAGCATTGGCGGCCTGTGTGATTTCACCCAAATGTTTCCCAAGGGGTTTTTACACTCAGATATTAATACGGACCAATTGTCTTACAAACTCTTTTTTCAGCAAACAAACGGAGATTTGAAAAATTTAAACAGGTTTTTTAAAGGCATATCCGGTAAGTTTTCATCTTCCGGCCAAATAAAAGGAAGGGGCGTTATCTTAGATGAGATGTCTGCTGACTTTGATATAAAAGTAAATTTGGAGAGTGTTGCAAAATCTAATTTAAAACAAGATGCCCTGGAGCTTGAAACGGTTATCAAAGGAAAAGTTGAAAATTCATTGGCCCGGATAAGTGATGGCTTCATTCGTAACAAAGAACAAACCTTAGTGAAGATGTCTGCTGCCTGTGACCTGATTCAAAAGAAAGTTGATGCAGATATAAATGTGGCTGCCCCTGACCTTGAAACTTTGTTTTTACCCTTTGGGATCAAAGGATTTCAAGGCCGTCTGAACAGTAATATTACTATTTCCGGTCCCTTGACAGGACCTGCCGTAACAGGCCGGGCAAACAGTAAATCATTGAGGCTATTGGGGTTGAACCTGAGTGATGTATCCTTTGAAGGTGAGCTAAATCAATCGGGTATTGCAAGTATAAAAAAAATGGTGGCAGTCGATGCTGGAATGATGTTTGAATTAAAA
>JAAEMC010000555.1 GCA_024225895.1 Desulfobacteraceae bacterium
AAATCCCCCTGGAAACGAAAATATCCCAGGTTAAGAAAAATCTAAGGTCTGGTAATGCCGTCATTGTATTTGATAATGCATCAGCCACCTGTAATATTTTTCACAAAGAGGACCCCATGCTCAAAACCATTGCCCCCTGACGGATTGTTGTATAGCTTATTGTTCTTCATTATTTTAGGTTTTCCTGCTGCTCCTTAAGTTGCTGGAAATGTTTTAGAACCTGCTGGACCTTGATTTCCATGGCAGCTGGGAAAATATCCATGGCCTGATCCAGAGATTTTGCCTTGAGCCTGCTTTGTATCGGGATGACGCCTTGGGGTGTGGTTAATTGGCTCGCCCCCAAAAAAATAGTTTCACGGGTGTTGTCTTCAGATCCGTCCGCGAGTATGGGAGTCAGCTTTTTGATGGAGGCAAGTTTAAGATCAGTAATGGTTTCTTCCCGGTATAGATGGGCTTTATCTACCTTAAAGGTAATATCATCAGCGTGTTGTGCGCCATTGGTCATGATAGTTCTCCTGTAGAGTATTAAAGAGTACGCCGTGATTAATATCATTGTTCACGGTTATAGGTATCCTGTTTTAAAATTCTCTACAAGCAAATATAACCCCAATCTTGCATAAAAGCATAGCCATCACAGATTAATACATAAAAACCAACGAAAATTTTTAATCCTAATTTTTAATATCTGAAATGTGACGAAAGTTTGCAGCATCAGGGTTTATTTTGATCCAGAACCCTCCGGATGGATTCTGTAAATACTTTCTGATTAAAAGGTTTTTCAAGATATTTTTTAATACCGATTTCAAATGCTTTTTTTTCAGTTATCTTTTCACTGAATCCCGTGCAGAT
>JAAEMC010000556.1 GCA_024225895.1 Desulfobacteraceae bacterium
GATCCTGGGCCCTGCCGGACAGCAAGTTTAAAAGATCTTTATAATCCAGATGGTCCCGGTTAAGAGAATTTTTAATATCCGCATCTGTGACCGACTGAAAATAGGCTTGAAAGTCAAATGTGTCATAATTTTTTATTACTTCCATGAAGGACACGGCTTACCTCCTTAAAAATCCGGTCAAAGGAGAGGAGGCACTGGCCTCTTTTTGGGGATCTGCTAAATTTGCCAGATATGCCATTCTGCCAGCCTTTACTGCCATGGCAAAGGCCTGGCCTGCCAATGCAGGATCATCGCTCGTGGCAATGGCAGTATTCACTAAAACAGCATCAGCCCCCATTTCCATGGCCTCGGCAGCATGGGACGGCCGGCCGATTCCTGCATCCACCACAACCGGAAGCTTGCTTTGCTCGATAATAATCCTGATCATCTGCTTCATGTCCAGTCCCCGGTTTGATCCGATGGGGGACCCAAGGGGCATAACAGCAGCCGCACCGGCATCATGCAATTGTTTAGTAAAATTAATATCCGGCATCATATAAGGCAGGACGACAAAATCCTCCTTGGCAAGTATTTCTGAAGCTTTCAGGGTTTCATAATTATCCGGGAACAGATATTTCATATCCGTTATAACTTCAATCTTAATAAAATTACCACATCCGGCTTCCCTGGCTATCCTGGCAATGCGGACCGCTTCCTGGGCGGTTCTGGCACCGGATGTATTGGGCAGCAAGGTTACGGTATCAGGGATATGATTTAAAATATTTTCCTCATTAGCACCCAGATCCACCCTTCGAAGGGCCACGGTAATCATTTGTGAGCCGCTGGCTTGAAGCATGGGAGTGATCAATTCTTTGGATGCGAACTTGCCGGTTCCGGTAAGGAGCCTGCTTTCAAATACTTTATTACCAAGGCAAAGCACATCGTTTTTATCAGTCATGGTCTATCCTCCTCCCACAAAGCTTAAGAGTTCAATGTTGTCCCCTTCTTTAATCCGGGTGTCTGCCCACAGGTCCTGTTTGATCACCTCAAAATTATACTCAACAACCAGGGAGTTGTGATCCAGTCCTTTTTGGGCAATAAGTGCCAAGAGAGTCTCACTTTGGGTTTGCACAGCCTTTCCGTTCAGGCTTATTTTCATAATACCTCCAACACATTGGTAAAATGGTTTTGTTCAACCAGACAAATTAAAATACAGGATTAAAAAGAAATGCAAAGAAGGAAATTTTAAGTGAAGTTTGCTTAAGTTCTGCACTTCCCTACGCCGGTATTAACCGTATCAGGTTCCAAGGGTTGAAGTTTTAGTCTTCTCTCAGCCTTTTACAGCACCCCCAGTGAACTACCCGCAAAAATAAGTATTATTAATGTATTGTCAATGAAAATCGAAAGGTTAATAAAAGAATACTTTGTTCATTCTTCCAGCCATTTTTTATCTGATCATCCACACAGACATGCTATAGATCATCTTTGGCCATATTTCTGTTCTTATCATGGATTTTGAGTGTTGCTGCCATTCTCCAAGCTGTATACAGTCACAAGAAGATTTTTACCCTTCATCTTCACCTCAGGCATTCTTGTAAACTCAAACCACTCCTTGGTCCTTTTGCAGACCCTGTCAGAAACCAGTACATCTGTTTTAAATTCTTTGTTCAGGTCCTGAATCCTTGAGGCTGTATTCACTGTATCCCCGATCAGAGAGTAAGCGGTCCGCTGCCTGGTGCCGATGTTGGCGGCCAGGACCTGGCCTGTGTGAATACCGATACCGTGGCTTAAAGCCGAATATCCCTGCTCAACTAACCGATTGTTCAATTCTCCAAGCTGCTGTCGCATATCTAAAGCAGCGTTCAGTGCAGCTTTTTCATGGTTGGGCATGGATACAGGAGCTCCGAAAACCGCCTCAATTTCATCACCGATGAATTGGAGGATCAACCCCCCATTTCCCCTTATGCATTTGGTCATCTCATTTAAATAACTATTGAGCATATGAACCAGCTCCCTTGGGGGTGTGCTCTCTACCAAAGGTGTAAAATTCCTTAAATCCGCAAACAGAATTGTAGCCTGCTTAAATTCCCCGTCCAAAGGGATCTCGCCTTTTAGAATCTCATCCCGGACCTTATCCCCCACATACCGGCCAAAGGTACGGCGGATAAATTCCCTTTCTTTTAATCCTTCTGCCATGGCATTTAAGGTCTCCCCTGCAAAACCGATCTCATCTTTGGTATAGACCTTGGCTTTGGCGGCAAAATTTCCCCTTGCCACCTGGCCCAGGACCCGGATGATTTCTTCCACGGGTTTTTTCAAATTCTGGGCAACAAGATATGAAAGGCCAATGGCCATGGCAATAAAGATAATGCTTTCCTTTGAAATGGTTTCCTGAAGAAGATTGAGAATTTCCAGCGTGGTCATTTCTCCTTGAATCTGCATCTCCTGGAACCTGTGCATGGTAAGATGAATAAAGGCCAGCGGCACGATGGACACTGCAAAAATCAACACCCCCAGCCGCATCCTCAAACTTGCCGTTCTTGCTCCCTTGACACTTGATAGATTTCCATTGGGAAAAAAAAGTGGAATCAGATTATTCTGGGTCACATGTTCCACCCAGAAAAATGCCAGTACTACCGTAATCAATCCGCTGGGAATAACAATGGAAAATGCGATGGGTGATCCCAACATCCAGAATAAAAGACCGGCAAGACTCCATAAAATCAGATTAATAGCTACGATCAGGAAGGGTTCATTGAGCAATCTCTTTTTGGCAAGCAATAGGGTGCGAGGATCGGGTTCTTCCCCTTTGTACATACTTTTCAAACACTTGCGGATAGGGATTTCATAGGACACAATTATGAACAGCGCTAAAATAGTACAAAAAATAGAATAAATGGTATCAACATCCCCAAAAAAATTCATGATGCTCTCAGAAACGCCGCGGGTTCGGTGGGAAATAAAAAATTCGGCAAGAGAATAGCCGATTATATTGGCGATCAGATTGCCTACGATTACGTCATTGGCCAAATGGTAATAGTGAAATTTACTCTTTATTGGATTTTCAAGTTCCATAGTCCTTATCATTTCTCTTTTAAAAGTTATCCCATATATTGATCACAAGTTTTAATTTGTAAAGTAAATATTGACCACCGGCAGCAGAATCCTGTATGAAAGAATTTCATAATTAATTTAAGAGGACACAGGAATACGGAACACGGTGAAATTCCGTGACGGTCCCGCCGCTGTAACCGGAAATATTTGCTTTTTTAATAAAAATGCCACTGTCTGAAACGGGAAGGCAAAAAAAACAAATTTAATGCCGGAAGTCAGAAGACGAGCCTGAATTCTTTTTTTGGTCAAAAAACTTGATGGTAAAGGGTTTTGTAAGAATAACATCTTGCAAACCCTTTTTTATTGTGGTTTTGCCAGAAAAAAACATTGCGAGGACAATATGAAAACACAGCTTGAACAAGCCAAAGACGGCATCATCACCCAAGAAATGAAAATGGTGGCCCTCAATGAAGGGCTTTCCCCTCAATTTATCCGGGAACACACGGCAAAAGGCCAGATCGTCATCCCCTGCAACCCTAAAAGAAAAAATCAGAAGGTCATTGGGATTGGTAAAGGTCTTCGGACCAAAGTGAATGCATCAATCGGCACTTCTTCTGATATTTGCCAATTGGATTTTGAGGTCGGAAAAGCCAAAGCCGCAGAGGAAGAAGGCGCTGACACCTTAATGGAACTATCGGCCGGCGGCGACCTGAACAAAATCAGGAGAACCATACTCTCAGCCTCCGGCCTTCCTGTGGGAAATGTCCCTCTATACCAGGCTTTTCAGGAAACCATTGATAAATACAAGAATCCAGCCAAACTTGACCCGGAATACCTTTTTGATCTTATTGAGCAGCAATTGGATGATGGGTTGAGTTTCATGGCAATCCATTGCGGCATCAACCTTTACACCATCGACCGGTTAAGAAAACAAGGATTTCGCTATGGAGGTTTAGCTTCCAAAGGAGGTACGTTTATGGTGGCCTGGATGGATGCCAACAAAAAGGAAAACCCGTTATACGAACAATTTGACAGGGTGTGTAAGCTCATGAAAAAATATGATGCCGTCCTCTCTTTGGGCAACGGCATCCGTGCAGGTGCCATCCATGACTCCCACGACCGGGCCCAGATGGCGGAAATGATCATCAATTGCGAACTGGCTGAAATTGGGCGGGAAACGGGTTGCCAAACCATGGTGGAAGGCCCTGGCCATGTGCCCTTGGATGAGATTGAAGGAAACATCATGCTTGAAAAGCGCATGTCCGGCAACGCACCCTATTATGTGCTTGGACCCATCCCCTGCGATACCGGAGCAGGCTACGACCATATCAGTGCTGCCATCGGTGCCGCCAGTTCTGCCCGATATGGTGCTGATTTAGTGTGTTACATCACTCCGGCAGAACATCTTGCCCTGCCCGATATCCAGGATGTGAGAGAAGGGGTTAGAGCAACCCGGCTGGCGGTCCGCATTGGGGATATTTCCAAATATCCGGACCGCAGGGAAAATGAAAGACAAGCAGCCATGGCCAGGCGGGACATGAGGTGGGAGGACCTTGAAAAGCATCTTCTTTTCCCTGATATTGCCAGAAAAATTCGGGAAGACCGGGCTCCCCAAAACCAAAAAACCTGCACCATGTGCGGCGATTTCTGCGCAATGAAAAAAGGTATGGAAGTCTTTGAAAACGATATAAAAGAAAAGGACAAGGATTATGTCACTGCTTAACAATACCATTGAAAGTATTAAAGATTCTTTAAATGAAAACGTTTTTGAAGCCGCTATAGAAAGACTTGCAAACCAGGCCAAACCTGCCGGAAGCCTGGGGATTATGGAAGATATCTCCGCCCGGCTTGCAGCTATCAAGGGCAATATTGATGTTCAATTGACCAACAAACAAATTGTTACCTGTGCCGGTGATCATGGTGTGGTTCAAGAAGGGGTCAGTCTCTTCCCTTCTGATGTAACCCCCCAGATGGTCTATAATTTTGTTAACAATGGGGCATCTGTAAATGTCATTGCCCGGCATGCCGGGGCCATGGTTACGGCAGCTGACCTTGGAGTGAACCATGATTTTGATAAAAACCTGCCCATATTTCATAAAAAAGTCAGGCATGGGACAGCCAATTTTACCAAAGAACCGGCCATGACAAGGCAGGAAGCCATTCGATCGATTGAAGCTGGGATTGAAATCGTGGAGGAGCTTTGCGCCAAGCAAGAGGTGGATATCCTTGGCACCGGCGATATGGGAATCGGTAACACGACACCCTCCTCTGCTATTATTGCTGCCTTTTCCGGGTTTAAAGTGGAAAAGCTTACCGGAAGGGGCACTGGTATTGACGATACTGCCTTAAAAAATAAAATCAAAGTTATTGAAAAAGGACTTGAACTCCACAATCCTGATCCCAATGATCCCATTGATGTGCTTTCCAAGGTGGGCGGCCTTGAGATCGGAGGTTTGGCAGGTCTTGTCATTGGTGCTGCCGCCAAGGGGATTCCCGTTATCTGCGATGGTCTGATATCAACAGCAGGCGCCCTTATTGCCTGTGAACTGGCACCAGAGGCAAAAAAATACCTATTTGCCAGCCATAAATCCGTTGAAATTGGACATACCTACATGCATGAAAGACTGGGGCTTGATCCTTTGATTGATCTTAAATTCCGTTTGGGTGAAGGTACAGGTGCCGCAGTCTGTATGGAGCTTTTAGATCTGGCCACCCGGATATTGGCTGACATTAAAACCTTTGAAGAGGTGGGTATTACGGACGTACAATAATTCCAATAAAAGTTTTTAAAGATACAGTATATGGGCGGGCCTGTTTATCCCGGATATCTGTCTGGTACGCCGCCCATCAATCATTCTTCCTTTACAGGCGGCTTTACAGGAAAAATCATGGGCACCATTGATTGATATCTTATATAATCATCTCCAAATACCTGGATCAAATCGTTTTCCTCCCACCGGCATGCCAAGACAATCCAGATGGTGAACAGGAAATTAAACAACAATCGGTCTGCCGTAAGATCCGGCTTCGCCCAAATCATAACCAGGGAAAAAAGATATAAGGGGTGGCGGACAAACCGGTAGGCACCGCGGATTAGAAGGCGGTTATTTCCAATTTTCGGTCTTTTTGATAGCGCCCTCACCCCTAGGGGATCTACAAAATCCAATGAACTGAATCCCCAAAACATTCCTGCAACAGCCAATACGAAGATACCATACATTCCCCATGAAATCAGACGGCCCGGGCTTATCAGCATAAAAGATCTCTGCCAGAAAATGATTAATAATAGCAGGCTGCTACCGGATGCAATGGCGTAGATAGCCGCGTCATACTTCTTATGGGTCATTTGTGAAATTTTATCTCTGACAAATTGTCTTGCCATCAGGCTGTGTTGGATAAAAAAGAGCAGGGAGAGCAGGGCATCGAATAACAGCACATTTTTCGTCTTCATTTGAAAATCAAACAAATTAAACGGACCAGATATCAAAAATAAAATAAAAACAAATAGTGATCCGCCCCCCAGGATTAATGCCAGGTATTTTACGCCGCTGTCTTTGTATTGGGTCTGCATGAATGCCATTATCCTTAAGGTTTTTGATAATGATCTAAGTCATTATACAACATAGGGGGCAAGTCAAGCCAAATTTCCGTCTTTCACATTAATAGTCCGTCCTGAAAATGCTTCCATCTCCGGGTTATGGGTCACCATGATAATGGTGTGTCCGTCCTGATTCAATGATTTTAACAAACCCATTATATCTTTGGCAGTATGGGTATCCAAATTCCCTGTGGGCTCGTCTGCCAGAATAATGGGCGGTTTATTGACAATGGCCCTGGCAATGGCCACCCGTTCCTGCTCTCCACCGGAAAGCTGGTCCGGCAACCGATCTTTTTTTGAAGTCAATCCCATCCGGTCAATGACATCCAGGGCCATACTGTTTTTTTTCTTTTTTTTCTGACCCGTAACAGCCATGGGAAGCTTTACATTTTCCAATACTGTTAGATAGGAAATGAGTTGGAACGAGTGGAAGATAAATCCAATATATTCACTTCTAAAATCTGCCCGCTGCTCCGTGGACAGACTGTAAAGATCCAGGGAATCCACAAAAATTTTGCCACTGGAAGGATGATTTAAACCGCCTAGAATTGACAAAAGGGTGCTTTTGCCTGACCCGGACTGGCCCATGATGGTTACAAATTCTTCATCATCAATGGAAAAATCCATATTCTGGATAGCATTGACCGTAGTATCACCGCTTTGATAATCTTTTCCAAGATCCTCTACCTGGATCAGATGATTGATCTTCGTCATAAGTAGTTTCCTGTTTTATAGCACTCTTAAGGCTTCACTGGGATCCATATTACTTGCTTTAAAGGCTGGATATAAACTTGCCAGAAGGCTTAAAGCAACCGCCATTAAAACGGACAAGCCGCCCAGTTGATAGTTGATGCCGGCAAACTGACCGTCATGGATCACCATTGGCACAATCCCAAGGGCAATAGCGTTTCCGATGGCAAAGCCCAGAACACCGCCGACAATGCCCAGCAGCATGGCTTCCAAAAGAATAATCTGCATTACATGGCCCCGCCGGAAACCAATGGCCCTGAAGATGCCGATCTCCCTTGTTCGTTCATTGACCGAACCCATCATGGTCACCATTACCAGAAGGGATCCGATGAATATCACAATAATAGATATGCCAAGGCTGAAGGATTTGAACATCTCTATGGACTGCATTTTAGACATGACGGCTTGCTTCATGGCAGTGACCTTGGTATCGGGAAATTTGCCGGCAATCTGCAAAGTGAGTTCGGTAATAGGGCATCCCTGGCAAAAAGCGGAGATTTCAACCATGCTGATTTTGCCTTCTTTGCCCAAAATCTTCTGGGCAGAAGCAAGATCAGCAATAACCGCACTGTCTTCTGACGTACCAGTAGGCTTTAGTACTGCAGCCACTTGAAAAGGTTCATTTGCCATCATCATTGTATCCCCGGGCAAAAAATTCAGCATGGTGGCAACCTCTGAGCCTAAAATCAACTCATCTTTTGTTACCGGATATTTTCCCTTTTTCTGCCACCAGGTCTTCAAGGCCAGTTCCTCTTTAAAATCAACACCCATGAGCAGGATCTTTTTTCCATTGACCACTACGGGCCCCAAAACCTTAGGTGCGACAATGGCAAGATTCTTATAATTCTTTATGGTTTTCAGGCGGGACAGGCTTTGTTGAGCTATTTCCCGGACCTGGTAATTGACACCACCGACATCAATACCACCATAGCTTAAAGATAAATTTTCACTTCTAGGCACCATGACAATATTGGCACCAAATTGATTGAGCCGCTCTTCGATATCTCTGGTCATGGTTTCCGTAACGGAAAGCAGGGTCACAATGGTGGAAATACCAATCACAAGTCCCATGATAAGAAAAAGCATCTTGGCCTTTCTCCGGCTGATATTGCCAAAGGAAATATTATGAAGCTTCAAGTTCTTTCTCCTGTTTCAAAGTTGTCTGGCGCTGACGGTGATTGACCTGGTTCAACAGTGTGGCAGTCAAATCATATTTCTTAAAAACTACAGTAAACATTGAAGGCTGGACTATCCTTCTGTCAAAGGTGATCACCAGACGGGTGTCGTGTTTGTCTTTGATAACCGTCTTTACCCCTTCCATGATATTTACTTGTTCCACCACATTGGCCGGCCAAGCCGCATCATTTTCCAATTTATAGATGGCATCATCAAGGTGTTTGGTTTTTATATAGGAGACAGCGCCTGGGACCGTGATAAAGCTGATTCCAAAAAGGATGACCAAAGCTATCAATGATGAAAGTATGCCAAAGGAAATACCGCGGCTTTGTATACCCAACACCTTTTCCCTTTTGTCCCTGTATTTTTCCGGATCATATGCCATGGTGACACCCTTCATTATTTAAACTGGCAATACCAAGCATTGGCATTAATATCTTTCATGGAAATCACCAATTGATCATCCTTGATTACACGGTTCAAAGGGGCCGGGTTACAACCGCCCTTGACTACATTGATCCGGTCGGTGGCAAATTTACGGCCGCAATTGGTACAAACCATGATATTGCCTTCCTGGACATAGCCTTTGCCGGATTTAAAACAGACATCACAGGCATCAATGGCCGCACGAATAATACCATCCTGGCTTTTAACCACAAAGAAATCGACCATAGTGCCATCATCTGCTTTTGTCTTGAAATAATGGGCCTTCCCATCACTGATTTGCTCTATGGGAATGGTCAATTCACCGTTTTCAGGTGCCAATTTTTTAAATTTATTACCAAATAGCGCCCAGGCACTGGAAGCTGTTAAAACCATCATCAAACTCAGAATCAGGCTGAAAATCATCATTCTGGAATACCGCATTCACGCTCTCCTTATTTTATCTTCGGTTTTTAATAGAGGATTAAAGATCGGTTTGTGGAGAACTTGCCACAGGACATGCCCCGCAGGAACCTCCCTGCCCATAGGGTAATTTACTGGTACTATTGTTGTCCTGGCCGGAGGATTTAGGATATCCTCCACCGGAACAGCACCCACCCCCGGTACCTTTACCCTTTTGCAAAGATCTTTGATAGACAAAGGATGCTTTTTCTTTGATATCTTCTACACTTTCAATAGTGGCTGGATACCCAATTTCTGTTATGGTTTGAGCAATTTTCTCTGAAGTGAGGGGCGCTGAAAAATCCACGGCAACCAGTTTTCTCCATAGATTGGCTCCCATGCCGGAAAATCCTTTCAAGGGCTGAAGGCTATTATTTATATTAGTAAAACAGGCACCGCATGAAAGGTTCTCTATTTTCATCACCACTCTTTTTTTGCCATTGATTTCTTCTGCTTTATCAGCCAAAACAATACCCGACACAAAAAAAATTGCCAGAGCTGCACCCAAACCCATTAAAAAAGTATTTCTTTGCACAATATCCTCCAATGTAATTGGTTTATTCTCATTCATCATTTTAGTAGAAACTACAAATCCCATGCCAAAGAGATCAAATCTTTCACATTGTATTTTAACACATTGAATTTACTCATAATTATAACTTTGTAAACTCAAAGTTCAAAAGGGATAAATCAAGAAAAGTGTAGAATATTGATTAGGAGGTTGTAGAATATTCTACAATTATTGCAGATTATACTTTTCCAGGCGGTACAAAAGCACATGCCGGGGAATTTTTAGCAGCCTAGCTGCCTTAGAACGATTTTGGCCGGCCTTTTCCAGGCCTTTTAAGATATAAGCTTTTTCAATCTCCTCCAGGGAAATACCCTCATCAGGAATGAAGGTATCGGCCAAAGGCGAATCCGGAGCCTGGCAGATAAAGTCAAGGTCCGCCTCTTGAATAATGGTCTCCTTTCTCAGGATAACACACCGCTCCACAATATTTTGCATTTCCCGGATATTGCCCGGCCAATTGTAGCTTTTAAGGCGGTCAATTGCTTTTGGTGAAAAGGAAACATCCTGGGGAGCTTCAAATTTTTTTAAAAAATGTTTGACCAGGGCCGGGATATCTTCAAGGCGTTCCCGCAAAGGAGGAATCGCCAGAGGTATCACACTGAGGCGGTAGTAAAGATCTTCTCTAAATGCATTTTCCCGTATGCGCTGGTTCAAATCAAGATTTGTGGCGGCAATAATTCGTATATCAACAGGAATAGCCTGTTCCGATCCAACAGAGGAGACCTCCCTTTCCTGGATTGCCCGAAGCATTTTCACCTGGATATCCGTGGTCAATTCACCGACTTCATCCAAAAAGAGGGTGCCGCCGGAAGCTGTTTGGAAATATCCTTTCCGGTCCTTGACAGCTCCGGTAAACGACCCTTTAACATGGCCGAAAAGTTCGCTTTCAATCAATCCCGCCGGTATGGCGGCACAATTTACAGCCACCATGGGCCCCTTATTCCTGGGGCTATTCTGATGGATAAGCCGGGCCAAAAGCTCTTTACCGGTACCCGATTCACCGGTAATCAGAACTGTGGCCTCACTGTTGGCCGCCCGGGAAGCGGTGTCCAAAAGCTCTTTCATGGCAGAGCTGGCAGATACGATTCCCCTGGTCCCGGTAAGCCGTTCCACCTCATGGGTCAATAGCTTTGCCTGTGATCTGAGTCCTGTCAGCTCCAATGCCTTGTCACAGGAAAGAATAAGCGTATCCCTGTCAAAGGGCTTGGTAATAAAATTAAATGCTCCTTTGTGCATGGCCTGGACAGCCATTTCAATTGAACCAAATGCCGTGATTATGATAACAGGTGTTTCCGGAGCTTTTTTCTTAATATTTTCCAGAATATCCAGTCCGTTCATATCGCCCAGTTTGACATCCGACACCACCAGATCAGGCGCATATTTTTCAAACAATTTAAGGCCTGCTATACCTGAGTCTGCAGTCACCACCTTGAAGCCTTTTGCCAAAAGGTTGTATTCGGTAACCCGCCGCAAGCTTTGGTCATCATCAATCAACAGGATCAGGTGATTCATTTTTATACCTTCCTTGCGTCTTTGGCTTCAGATTTTTTTAACGGTAAAAGCAATTTAAATTTTGCTCCCCCTTTATCGGAACTGCCTGCGCAAATAGTTCCCCCCATACTGTTCATGATTTTTTTAGAAATGGAAAGCCCTAATCCGGTACCCTGTTCCTTTGAAGTAACAAAGGATTTAAAAATATCTTTTTCAAGTGCCGGATCAATGCCAGGTCCATCATCAGTGATTTCGACTATACACCCATTCTCTTTGACAAAACACTCTATTGTAATTATTCCATTTTTCTCTACTGCTTCAATACTGTTGAGGATGATATTCATCAAGACCTGGATGAAAGGAGCCTCATCTACCATACAATCAAAATTTTGGCTTCTGGAATCTATACGAATATGGATAGCCTTTTCCTGGACCTGTTTTTCCAAAAGCAGAACCACCCGCTGGATGATTTGATTTACCTGCACCAGTTTTTTTGTCCCATTCTCCGCCTGGCCCCGGCAATATTGAAGCACTTCTTCCACTGAATTGTTCAGCCGGGATATTTCGGATCGCATAATTTCAATGAACTCATGTTTTTCATGGCCGTCTGGGACCTCGTCTGCAAGGATTTCAGCCGCCCCTTTAATGGAAGCCAAAGGATTTTTAATTTCATGGGCCAGGGAGGCTGAGACATGACCCAGCAAGGATAGTTGTTCGCTTCTGGCCAATTGTTTTTCTGCTGCAACAAGCTGTTCCGCCTGATCGTGGAGCCGCTGAAAAGAAAAAGCCAGCTTTTCTGAAAGCTGCCGGTATTTTTCCTTAAGCCGGTTCTGGTTGCTTGAAATCAAACCCACAACCACGCCGGCCAAAAGGTAAAAAACAATTTCGGAAAGTTCGCTGTAATAGGCGTCAGGTCCTTGATACCAGAACATGAACAAATGAGGAACAAAAGCAAGGCAGGAAAGTGAAGCTATCAATATGCCACCGGGCAGGCCAAAGAGAATGGCAGCAATGGTAATTGGAAAATAGGTAATCCGCCGGTAGGTATCATGGTAGAGGATCATATATCCCGGGGTTATATAATGCAGTATCCCGATTACTATGGTCATTGCCAAAAGGCCGATAAATATAATGCGCTTTATTTCAGGCTTCACAACATGTCCAGAGGGCTTATAATTTTATTTATTTTATTTTCCATCACCTGCCTATAGATTTGTGTTTGGGCAATACTGGCATGCCCCATTAGTTTTGATACCTCCCAGATATCAACCCCCTGTTCCAAAAGATGGGTGGCAAAGGAATGACGAAAGGTATTGGAGGTCACATTTTTCGTTGTTTTCGCTTTTCGGGCTGCTGTCTTAATCGCCTTTTGCATGCCTGATTCCAATACGTGCGGCCTAAACTTTAGTCCTGTTTCCAAGTCCCGTGACAAATTTTTTGAAGGGAATAAAAACTGCAAAACCAGTTCTCTTGCCGATGCTTTGTATTTTTCCGCCAGGATTTCAGGCAGCTGTGCATATCCTAAACCAATTTCAATATCTTTTTGATGGATGGTTCTGACGTTTTCCACCTGTTTCATTAAATCCAGCTTAATGGTTTCCGGCAGCATCAACGTCCTTTTCTTTCCGCCTTTTAAAGGATAAATATAAACCTTATCCCGCTGGAAATCCAGGTTATGCACCCTTAACCTTATACATTCCATCAGCCGTAGCCCGCAGCCATACATCAACCCAGCCATGAGCATGTGGTCGCCCTTGAGATATAATAGCAAATTAAACATCTCATCTTTGGACAGCACAACCGGTAACACATTCTCTTTTTTTAACCTGGCTTGATCAATCTTTTCGTCAACAGGCATATTCAAAACCTGTCGGTATAAAAATCCGATGGCATTCAATGCCTGACTCCGTGTAGATGCAGAGACCTGTTCATTTATTTCAAGATGATCCAGAAATGCTTTAATTTCTTTTTTCCCCATGTCTTTTGGATGGCGTTTGGGATCAATAAAACGAATGTATCTTGCAATCCAGCGAGTATAGGATTCTTCAGTGCGAATTGCATAGCGGTAATGGCGTAAAACCTGTCTTACCTGCTCAATAAGCTTCAGATTGGGGTCAGGCATATATTTTTTTTTGGTTTCCATGATATGATATATTATAAATATTTTAATGGAAATAACAACTCGCAATATTGTATATTTCTTATTTAATATAAATATAAATGGAATTTTTTTGTTAAACAGGCCACAGCCCAAGGCCGGTTTGCACTTGAAGTAATGGAATCCTTAGAAACCAGGTGAGGTTCATGTAAAAAAGAGAAATGAAAACTTCTGTCATGTTCTCAGGTAATTGGCCTGGTCAGGTTAGGGTGCCCTTCCTTAGAATGGTTTTCTTATATTCAGACGGCGTCATGCCGGTTTGCGCTTTAAATGCTCTGTTGAATGTAGTTTTGGAGCTGAATCCTTGCTCAAAGGAGATCTCCAGGATCGTCTTTGCACTGACATTCAAATTTTCCATGCCTTTTTTTACCGCTTCAATCCGGTAACTGTTAATAAAAGTATTAAAATTCTGGCCCAGACAGGTATTGAGTGCATCCGTGATCAACCGTTTGGAAATACCCAGCACCGATGCCAGAGAGGCAATGTTTAGATCCGGGTCTCTGTAGGACTCATTTCTTCTCATATGGTCCTGCAGCTTTTGGCAACAGGCTTTCAGATGCAACATTTCTTTATTATCTTTATCCGGCAGATCGATATAAATGCCCGTCTCTTGTTCAAGTCTTTTAAAAATGGGTTCAGCCAGGCGGGTGAGCGTTTCCATATTCACATCCTGCTGCGGATTTTCTATACAGATTGCTTTTGTTGTACCGCCTGGAATCACCACCAGGGATTCAGGCTGGTGTTTAAAAAAATAAGCGGTATCAAAAAAATCTTCTTCTGCATCCAAAGCAGTTGCCTTAACCACCTTATTGGCGGCCCCGGCAAAGGCCAGCATTTTTTCCGGAAGGTCCAGAAAAGTGGCCGGCCAGTTGATCCCGTCTTTACTTACATAAACCCTGCTTTTCCACTGCTGGCTCTTGCGAACCACCGTATGGACGGCTTGGGCACTACTGACATCCAGTATGGTTAAAAGGTCTTTTTCAATTTTATCTCTTTGGTATTCTTCTCCTTGCCGCGGTTTTTTGAAGGAAGAGGATGAATCAAATTCATTCTTAGCTGGTTTGGTTATTTCACGAACAATAGGTGTGGAGATATCAAATACTCCGTGCTTCCATTTGAGACCCCATTGCCGATAAAGTGATATGGCATTTTGCATAAGCTTTTTTGCCTTGCCTGTTTGGTTTTGGCTCTCTGCGATCCAGCTCAATTTTTCGAGTACCAGGGCTTTTTCATACAGGGCATCCGGATCTTCTTCCTGCGCTATACGCACATTTTCAAACAAGTCTCTTGCCTTTTCAAGATCGCCTTTAACTCTGAAATTTTCTGCCTGGGCCAACAAAAGCCGGTATTGATAGACTCCGGGATTATTCTCTGCACACTGCTTTAAAATCTTCAGGTATCTTTTAACTTGTTTTGGGTCCTTACCCTCGTTGATTTCCACTATAGCGGCTAAAAAACAGAAACAATAATGTGGCAGACTGATGCGCTCCCTTTTAATCATGGATTCTATGTCTTGTTTGAATTTGAAGGCGACGTCATACCTTCCGCAGTAAAAGGCGGTATAGAATTTATAGAAGACAAGATCTTCCAGAAGTTTTGAAAATTGATCTTTTCCAAACAAGTCGCTGCCCAGTTCCCAAGGCGTTGTCCCCCCCTGTTTCAGATTATCAAACATACGCTTAAAGACATCCAGAAATGACAGGCCGAAAAAGTTCCTCAAACGTTCCAGTACGGCCTTTTCCCCGGCAATCTTTTGAAGTATCCGATCCAGCGGGGCGCCGGCAAACATCAGGTAGTACAATGATAAACATGTATGATAAACGTAATACTCATGATCTCCCTGCCGAAGACATTCATTTTGACCTTTTTCAAGGGCGGATAGGGCTTCCGGCATAGACCAGTGATCCAGATAGTAGAGAGAGATAAACAGCACTCTTCCTCTGAGTATTTCGTTTCCATGTTCATTGTTGATTTCATTAGCAAGGGTACCCAGTTTCTTGCCCCACTTTGCCGAACCTGTGATCCAGTTGAATACCATCCCAAAAACAATGCAAAGGAAAGGAGTCTCTGCTGAACTCCCGTATCTTAAGTTATACTCAATACCAATAGACGCGACCAAAGGAAGATACTTGGTATGGTTTAAAAAAAAAGAAATACTGACCAAAGATGTTAATATTTTTACAATCTGCCGGGGGCGGCCTTGTTGTGGCATTTTTTTTCTTTTTAGAGCAGATGATCGCTTGGC
>JAAEMC010000557.1 GCA_024225895.1 Desulfobacteraceae bacterium
AAATCTGGATCCAGGACGAAAAAGGGAACAAACTGGGGCCGGGAGAAATCGGCCAGATAATGGCCATTGGCCCCAATGTAATGAAAGAATACTGGGACATGCCTGAAGAAACCAATGCCACTATAATTGACGGCGTGCTTTCTACCGGCGATCTTGGATACCTGGACGAGGATGGATATCTCTATATTGTTGACCGGGTAAAGGATATGTATCGAAGCGGTGCTGAAAATGTCTATCCCGCAGAAATTGAAGCCAAATTGGCAGAACACCCCAAAATTGAGTCAGTGGCAATTCTCGGTGTTCCGGATGAAAAGTGGGGAGAAACCGGAAAAGCCTTTATTGTCTGTAAAAAAGGAGAATCGATTACCAAAGAAGAGGTGTTGTCGTTTTTAGATGGGAAAATTGCCAGGTTTAAATTACCCCGCCATATTAAACTTCTGAAATCAATGCCGGTCACGGTGACGGGTAAGATAAAAAAGGCAGAATTAAGGAGAAATCAAACAGGGTAAAGTACACCAGGCAAAGGTATTTTTCTTCTATGATCAATGCCCCTGGTGAATGGGATTAATTTTATAGATATGCTTCACGCAATTGGGGTTGATGATGAAACAACAGGAACCATAATGGTTTGGACAGATACTGGAAGTGCTGAAGAGAACGGTGAACAACCCGTAAGGCTGAATAGGCGCTTTACATAAGAATAGAATTCATGTATGTCAAGATTTGGGAAAAAATACGCAAATTTGTCAAGTAATATTCTAACAAATTTGGTTTTGTCAGTAAAAATATTAGTTGGCGATCAGGCGCAATGATTCCTGATAATTACTTATAATTTTTTAATGAAAATTTAAGGAAATAAAATGA
>JAAEMC010000558.1 GCA_024225895.1 Desulfobacteraceae bacterium
AGCCTTTACCAAAAAAGAGGTCTTAAAAATCATCATGGTCTCTGTGGACGACACTTCAGATACAATTCAGACAGCTCTGTCCATGGGAAGCGATGCCTATATTATCAAGCCCATTAACCGCAACAAACTGGCCAGTGCGTTCAAGGCTATTAATTATATTTAAGCTGTCCCCCCCATTACCTTAAAAAGAATGGACCTGGTTCTTTTCAGAATTGACTAAGTTAAGAGTAAAAATGAGACGAGATGTGCGTTACCATGAATTCAGCGGCAGTCCGTATGGAACAGGCCACCGGCAATATGGATATGATTTTTTGTGCTACAAAAGAAATGAGCAACCCAACCCGGATATTTTCACGAATCGATCCATAAAGCCCACTGCTGTCAGAATTGCGGTGGGCTTTATTCAATCAGCTTAGCAGGGGCCCCATGTATTCAAACATTCCTAAAGCACTGTCATGTTCTCTTTTATTTTCCACGTCTGAAATTTTCTTAAAATTTTCCTTGATTTCTTCAACCGAAATCGAACGCTTTGCATTTCCAATACAGATTCCGTCACCCGAAACAATTGCGGTGCGCCCATACCACCCTGCTCCCATTGTAAAAACATGTCCGCTGGCTGTGTTCTCCTCAGCGCAAAGATAAAGCACCATGGGCTCATTGAACTGGGCATTCAATTTTGCTTCAAATTCCGGCGGGAAAACATCAGCCGTCATCCGGGACCAGGCAGTGGGGGCCACTGTATTGATTTTAATATTATATTTTGAAACTTCGAGTTTCAGGCTGTTCATGATGCCGATCAGGCCCATCTTGGCAGCCCCATAGTTGGTTTGGCCGAAATTTCCATAAAGCCCGGATGTAGATGCCGTGAAAACAATCCTGCCATAATTGTTCTCCTTCATGACTTTGACAGCCGGCTGGGTGACACAGAACGCCCCTTTCAGATGGACATTAACTACGGAATCCCATTCTTCTTCAGTCATCTTCATGAATGATTTATCCCTGATAATACCGGCATTATTAATCAAAATATCCACTTTGTCATAAGTATCCATGGCTGTTTTTACAATATTCTTTCCACCGTCCATTGTAGCTACGGAGTCATAATTGGCTACAGCTTTTCCACCGGCTGAAATAATCTCGTCAACAACTTTATCTGCTGCCGATGTATCAGTTCCGGTGCCGTCTCTTGCAACACCCAGATCGTTGACAACCACTTTTGCCCCTCTGCCGGCCAACTCCAAAGCGTACATCCTGCCGATACCCTGCCCGCCGCCGGTGACGATGGCAACCTTTCCATCATAATTAATTTTGTCCATTTGTCTCCCCATCAATGAATTGGCTGATCATATTTTATTTAAATAAATTTTATCCATTTCCCTTTTCATCATATATAGTAAATATGGTAAAGGGTCTAATTCAGATATTTTCACAAATTAATTTTGCCTTGGCTGCAAGTCTAAGGGCACAAAGCTGTAGTGAACTTGCGCAAATGCCCTGACAGCGCGGCAGATGAGGCAAAATTGATCCATGAGATATCAGGCCAAATAATATTTAAATATAAGACCTTTAATTGTGCTCTATTATTTAGTAAAGATAATTTTAATTCTGCCTTTTATCTATATCAAAATCGGCACCGGCAAATTTCATAAACCGTAAGTAAAAGAAAGTTAGACAAACACCTCGCAGCGGATCAATGGCATGGGCATTATACAAAGCTTAAAAGAGTTGGGAAGTGACCTTTTTAGATTGCTGATTTTGGGCATTCTTTTTTATCTGCTGTCTTTAACACCATTTGGGAATTGGTTGAAATGTAATTTTTTTGCTTCTGATGGGTGTTCTCCCAAATTCCCATTCAGTATCAAGCAAAAGGATTCATTAGCATGGGATACGGTTAAAGATAAATATAAAGATGAAACATGGCAGAAAGGAAATCCTCCTGGAAATACAAGTGAATCAAAATGTATTTATTATACTGTTCAGATTAAAAATTTAAGTTATAAAGGCCGGGGAGGATTGACACTCACTTGGGCCCCCATCAACACATCCAACGTTAGTGACACTTTTCTGTCCAGGTACCGGCTCAAGGGCAAACCTGCAAACCCCTCCCTTCCTGTTAAAGATTCGGGTTACACAAAGTTCAAAATTCAGGTTGTTGATCTTGACCCGGGAAAGTGGTATGAGCGGGAAGAAGCAGTTATCGACCTTATCATCGGCATAAAAAACAACATATATATAGCAGACCAACCCAATATTTTATTCACATTGGAGTGTGAAAAATGCCAAATATCCTATCAAACAAAAAGAATGTAATCTCTCTGATTTTGTATTGTTTTCTTGTATTGCCCATTCTTGTTTTTGCGAGTGTTACCAATGCTGAAACGCAGATTACCATAGGATATTCACCCGGCATAGATGATGCTCTTCCCAAAGTAAAAACTGCATTGCGCGAGCTTCAATACATTGAAGAAAAATGCCAATGCAAATCCAAAATTGTAATTTTCAAACCTTCTCCTATAGAAGTGAAATTGGCAAAACCGAAAATGGACGGGCAGAAGATAGATATCATGGTTGTGATGAGCTCAGAGGTGGAGGCATATAGCAAAGCCTATTTCTGGGGAATAGAAAATCGGGTAAGAGAATCGGTTCTGGTCAGTTTTCTTGCCGTATCCGCCAAAGACGCACACGGGCCAAAACCACTTGCCCAAATCACTGCAAACGATACTAAACCGCTAATTTATCCCAAAGACACATCTTCAAATAATTTTCTCAATGATTTTGTTATAAAGTGCATCCAGGATACCGAGACTTACAAACTGGTGGTTAAGTCATCTGATGAGGCCGGAACCATGATAACGCCGACCCAGATAAATCTTTCAGGTGTCCTGGTAAAGCTGGTTCATTTTGAAAATCGCCTTGTGGGAATAAACCTATTCAATGAACTGAACCAGACAAGAAAATCGTTAATGGGAATCCCCCTGGTAGATCCGGAAAAAAATGAAAAGCTCAATCATTGTGCCAGTAGCTTGACCAGTCCGCTATGGGACAAATCTTTAGATTATCGTATTATGTTTACAAACCAGGCTCAAAATCCGGAAAGCCGTCATGAGATGCTTCGTGATTATCAACGTATTAAAGGCTGGAACCTTCAAAATTTCGATCAAATGCATTTTATTGAAAAGACAGAACATGTAGTTCTTTTAATACGGGGTTCCAAACAGGATGCCAACCGACGGGCCAAAGAATTTAACCGCTGTTTATTTGACCGCTACTGGAATCTTAAAAGTGACTATACAGGATTAACAGAGCGGGCCAAAGACACGAGTTCCGAGCAAGTGATTGAGCAGGCCCAGGCGGCAAAGGAAAAATTAACCGACTATTTGAAAGGATTATACCTTTTAACTACGGACATTGCCCCCATTGCAAGCTATGCCCGTTTCTTCCTGCTGCCGGACCGCAATTTATACTATTCAAAGATCGGCAATAAATACAGACGCCAAATTCTTACCGAACGACTGGGTAAAGATCGAAGCCCACTCGACCAACCCCAATTGGCAGCCCTTGAAACATCAATCAACAAGTATGCGCAATATATTAATTTCAGGCAGGATGCGACCAAAGCGGGCCATTATGACACCCGCTTTTTACGGGCAATGAATCGGTATGCAAAACTAAAAAAGATCAAATTTGAGCATTATCTTCTCAAGGCAGATACCAATGCCGGAAGTTACCTGGAGGATGCTGTCAATACGCTAAAAAACCTGAAAATTATCAATGATAAAATTTCAACAGACCCTAAGCACAAAAAATTCCGGGAAGAATATTTTATTGGGTTTGATGAATTCTCCGTTCAAATACAAAAGGATCTGAATAGCTGGGAAAGGCAGTTGTAGTCATTTTCATCCTTCAGGCAACCTGACCTATCCCGCTTTGAAATACGTGTACAAACAGGTTAAAGCCTTGCAATTTTTAAATTTAATTCAAAAAGAATATATTTTTAAAACACTTTATCTGTATTGAAAACACCTGATAATAAAAATCAAATACAAGAACCTGCAATAAAAAACTTGCAATGCAATATTTTTATTTCACTTTTCTTGGTATACGATAAAATCCAGAAAAAATTCTCAAACAGGTCATTTATCTAACTAATTGAATTTTTGTCATTTTTTATTTTCCCTGATGTAACAATAGTTCACTGGCATGATTCTGGCTTTACGCCCTTAGAGAACCTGTAAATTTTATCGGAGAGCAAATAATATGGAAAACGTCTCGGTTTTCAGTGTCTGTGGAATGTGTACGGTCCGTTGTCCCATCCGTGTAAAAGTAGAAAACGGCCGGGTATCATTTATTGAAGGCAATCCCCATGTGCCTGCCATGAAAGGGGCTGTCTGCCCGAGGGGGGCTGCGGGAACAGCCTTAATATATGACAGTGAACGGCCCCAGACCCCTTTGATAAGGGAAGGGAACCGGGGGAAAGGCAAATGGCGTAAAGCCTCCTGGGATGAGGCCTTTGATTATGTGGCCGAGCGCCTTAAAAAAATCAAAGATAAATATGGCCCTGAGTCCATCGTTTTTACAGACCGGGGCGGTCCTTTCAGGGATTACCACAGGGCTTTTCTGCGGGGGCTTGGGACCCCCAACTACAGCAACCATGACTCTTCTTGTGCCCGAAATGTTCAGCATTCAGCCCTTTCTTTAACCGGCAAAGGCAGAAAGGCTGTGGCATATGATTTTAAAAACTGCAAGCATGTGGTTCTCCAGTTCAGGAATATTTTTGAGTCTGTCAATGTCCAGGAGGTCAACAACCTCATGGATGCCATGGAAAAAGGATGCAAACTCAGCGTCATCGACATCCGTGCCAATGTCTCTGCTGCCAAGGCCAACAACTTTATGAAGATCCGGCCGGGAACCGATTATGCCTTCAACCTTGCCGTGATCAACGAGATCATCTCAACAAGGCTCTATGACGAAAAATTTAAAGGCACCTATATAGAAGATTTTGACGCTCTCAAGAAATTTGTTGCGCCCTATACGCCGGAATGGGCTGAAGGCGAAACCGGTATTCCGGCCCAACAATTGCGAAAGTTTACCAAGGAACTGGCACAAGCTGCCCCGGCAGTCATATGGCATCCCGGATGGATGGCCGCCCGGTACACGGATTCATTTTATATCTGCCGGTCCATCTATATTATTAATGCACTCATGGGATCTTACGGAGCCAAAGGCGGGCTTGCTTTTATCAGCAAACCCGGGGATGTGGGGCGCAAGGGCCTAAAAAAATTCATGGATCTTTACCCCAAACCCAAAGGCAAGCGGGCCGACGGGGTTGGCTGGAAATATAAACATTTTGAAGAAGGTCCGGGGTTGGCCCACCTGCTCTTTAAAGCCATGGAAAAAGAAGATCCCTATCCGGTGAAAGGTTATATAGCATACCGCCACGACCCGTTGATGGGCTATCCCGAACCGGAACGGCTAAAACAAATGTGGGACAATCTGGATCTTTTGGTATCTGTTACCTTTAGCTGGTCAGATACGGCCTGGTATTCAGATGTGGTGCTGCCCATGTCCCCATATCTTGAAAAAGAAAGCATCATTGCCACTAAAAATGCGCTTAAGCCGCAATTCTTTGTCCGAAAACGTTCGGTGGACCCCTGTTACGACACCAAGGCAGACTGGGAGATTGTTTCCGGTTTGGCCAAACGCCTGGACCTGCCGGATCTGGTCTTTGAAAAAGTGGAAGACCTGTGGAATTTCCAACTGGACGGCACCGGCGTCACCATTGATGATTTTGATGACAAAGGCATGGTAACACTTGCAAACAAACCTGTTTACCTGAATTTTGAAGACTATTCCTTTAAAACCCCCAGCGGCAAAATCGAAATGATTTCCAAAAAGCTGGAAGATAACGGGATCACCTCTTTGAAACCTTATGAATCGCCTGTGAAACCGAAAGAAGGTGAATTCAGGCTGACCTTCGGCCGCTGCGCCCTGCACACCCAGGGACATACAGTGAATAATGCCATGCTTTTTGAACAAATGCCGGAGAATGTCCTCTGGATACACACGGATGAAGCTGAAAAACTGGGAATTTCAGATGGAGATATAGTCCATGTAACCCAGAATAATTATACCGAGGATATCAAAGCCAAGGTCACTGATGTGATCCATCCTGAGGCAGTATTTGTCATACATGGATTTGGACATACCCTTGAGGTGGAAACCCGGGCCCTGAACAAGGGACTGGCAGACAACAAATTCATGGCCGGCGGTATGGAAATATGGGACCAGGCTGGTGGAGCCATTGCTTATCAGGAGCATTTTGTAACAGTTTCCAAAGCATGACAAATAAAATGATGGATTCACAATGCCCGTAAAACAATAAAATTATGTGCAGATATTGCGCATTGGGGACCTGCAACCAGTAAGAAAAAGAGAAATAAAGAATGGGTAACTCCTCAACCATCCTGCCCTTTAAAACCATTCCTGTTGATCAGGCCGTGGGAACAACCCTGGCCCACGACATGACCCAGGTAATTCCGGGAAAATACAAGGGGCCCGCCTTTAGAAAAGGACATAAGGTCACCTCCAAAGATGTGTGCCATTTAATGCGCATGGGCAAAAACAATCTTTATGTGATGGATTTAAAAGAGGGGCAGGTCCATGAGGACGATGCCGCGCTCCGTCTTGCATCGGCGCTTGCCGGCCCCGGCATCACCTTTTCAGGATCTCCTAAAGAGGGGAAACTGGAATTGCGGGCAACCTGCCCCGGTCTTTTTAAAGTCAACACACAGGCCCTGGAGGAATTCAATATGGCAAGGGATGTGATGTGCGCATCCATTCATACCAACACCGCCGTGGCAGAGGGCCAAAGCCTTGCAGCCACCCGTGCCATTCCCCTTGTGATTGACCAACGCAACCTTGATGACGCCGTTGACCTGGCAAAAAAGCACTATCCCGTATTTTCGGTCAGCCTTTTCAATCCCTTGAAAATCAGGCTGATCATCACTGGGGATGAAGTTTACCAGGGCCTGATCAAAGACCGGTTTCAAAAGATCGTGGAAAAGAAAACCACTATCCTTGGCGCCACACTGGAAGAAAGCGTGATCCTGCCTGATAATCTTAAAATGATCAGTGAAAAAATTCACGACTACCTGGCCAAAGATACAGACTTGATCATCACCACAGGCGGTATGTCCGTGGACCCGGACGATGTCACCAAGGCGGCCATCGAAGCAACAGGGTTTGAACAGATTCATTATTCGGCTGCCGTGCTTCCCGGCGCCATGTTTCTGCTGGGTTATCACGAACACACAGCTATCATGGGGCTTCCGGCCTGCGGCCTCTACCATAAAACCACAATCTTTGATTTAATCCTGCCCAGAGTCATGGCCGGAGAAAAGCCGGATCAAAGAGATTTGGCCAGGCTGGGCCACGGGGGCTTGTGTTTAAATTGCAAACAATGTACCTTTCCGGCATGCTCGTTTGGTAAAGGTGGCGCTGGGTAAATTGCAGATCCTTTGCTTTTAAAGCCTTAGTATTTGCAAAGGAGGAATAAATGAATCCGTTTCACATCATTGGTCAGCCGCAATCGGGAAAAACAACCCTGATCACGGATATTATCAAAGAATTGACCGCCAAAGGGGCTCAGGTCGGCTCTCTCAAGCACAGCTCCCATGTTCATGAGCTGGACAAACCCGGAAAAGACTCTTTTTTACACCGCAAAGCCGGAGCATCCCCGGCTGCCAT
>JAAEMC010000559.1 GCA_024225895.1 Desulfobacteraceae bacterium
AGAAGGGTTTTATAAAAAATAATTCAATGATTCAACGTTGAGACACAACGTTTAAAAAATAGTTGGAAATTTAGTAAATAGTTTTTTTCCAATCCGGTTATGAGCGGCTATATCCGATAAGATTTTTTTTGAGTAAAATAGATAGTATTTTTTGGGATTTATCCATGTGTTCGCATGTTTGTAATTGTGCACAAGTATCTGAACTGATACCGGATGGACCAGGGTAAACCACAATATTGAGCTGAAGTTGACAAGCCAACAGATCGTGGACATAATGATCCGAACAGCCCGTGAAACAACAACCCTGTTAAAGCAAGGATAATCCAGTGCAAAATTTTTCCATTCCCCAGGCAATTGAACTGGCGTTGAAATACCACCGGGCAGGGAATCTGCGGCAGGCTGAACAGCTTTACAAAAAAGTACTTCAGGTTGATCCACATCATGGGGATGCAAACCATCTTTTGGGACTGCTTGCACAGCAGCAGGGAAATTTAAAACTATCCATACAATTGATTGGCAGAGCCCTTGAAACCAATCCCGACTTTGCAGAAGCCCATAATAATCTTGGTGTAACATTTATGAAAGCCGGTCGGCTGGAACAAGCTATGGCCTGCTATAAAAAAGCACTGGCTGTCCGGCCGGATTACGCCCAGGCGTATCAGAACCTGGGCAATGTATTCATGGAAACCGGGCATCTGTCCCAGGCCATTGATGCTTATAAAAATGCAGTTAAAGCTGATCCTGGCTGGAAAGAAGCCCATAATAACCTGGGGGTTGCCTATAAAACGTGTCATTTTCCGGACAAGGCCATTCAAAGTTTTTCTAATGCATTGGCAATGGATCCGGAATACGGGGATGCGTTAAATAACCTGGGTGCTGCATTCAAAGACTCGGACCGTGTGGAAGAGGCTATCGAGTGTTATCGAAAGGCAATTTCAATTCAGCCTGACAATGCCAATGCGATGAATAACCTGGGCGCAGCCTTAAAGGAGGTCGGCCGTACTGATGAGGCAGTGGCATGTTTTAAAAAAGCGACCCGTATTGATCCGTATTATGCCAATGCCTACCGCCAGCTTGCCATGTCTGTCAAACACACGGAATATGCCGAACACTTGGCCGGGATGGAAGCCCTGTTCAATGATAAGAAACTATCGCATGAGCAAAAAATGCATCTGGCATTTGGGCTGGGTAA
>JAAEMC010000560.1 GCA_024225895.1 Desulfobacteraceae bacterium
AAAATATTGGCAAAAAAAGGAGTCCCAAAACTGCTTAAAATCAGGCCAATTACACCACCCGCCGTCAAAAGCGGGAACAGACGCTTGGATTGCCGTGTATTGAACATGTCATTGGCAAGGTTCCAGAACAATAATGCCTGCAACAACTCAAACTGGCTTTTGAGCATAAACAATGCCGGATAAATAATATCAAAACCAAAAGGGATTAGAAGGCGGATCACAACCACCATGGTGCCGCATAAAACAAAAAGCCAGGTAAGCAGTCTAGCACCGGCGGTCCGGCTCATTACCGCCGTTAAAAAACCTGTAATGACAAATGTGACAACAGCATTGAGCATGTTGACTATGGGAAGATACTCCACGCCATAGCGTTTTAAAAAAACAGTCTCTGCATAATTATTGAGAATCATTCCCGAACTTCGGACAAGGAACAATAAAAGTGCTGTCCAGAAGAGCATGCTGACTTCATTTTCATACAACTTTAACCAGCTTAAAATCTTAGCCCGCATTAATCTACCTCAAGAACAAGTCTGAAACCGGTTGTTCTGAACTTTGAAGCAGGGCTCGCAAAAGCCCGGTTGGCACTTCTGCAGTAGAAACCGTACCGGTACCAGCTGCCACCTCTTCTGATCATTACGTTCTTCTCAGGATATGTTCCTGCCAATGCCCTTCCTGATTCATCCTTATATACAGTGTATTTATCTGAACACCATTCCCACACGTTTCCATGCATATCGTACAGTCCCCAGGCATTGGGAGCGTAGCTTTTCACTGGGAAGGGTCCATTGGGTTTAAAACCCTTGGATTTTGCATATTTCACACACTCAGGCCCCTTTTCGGTATTATTTGCGAAAATGGCTTTGGAACAGTTAATGGTATCTCCAAAACTATAAGCGGTTGTAGTCCCCGCCCTGCAGGCATATTCCCATTCAGCCTCTGTGGGCAGCCTAAAACGCATTTTTTCCTTTTTATTCAACTTTTTAATAAATTTTATCACCTGGAAATAGGAAACTCGTGTCACCGGGATATTATCTAATCCTTTTCTGGGCCTGAACAGTTTGCGGCCAACAACATTTTTCCATTGTTTTATCGTCACTTCGGTGGTTTGCATATAAAATGCCTTTTGTATCGCTACCTTATGCTGAATCTCATTTTCATCCCGATAAGGCTCGTCTCCAGGGCTGCCCATTACAAACGAACCCGGCTGAATCAAGACAAACTCCATGCCCATGTGGTTTTCAAAACGCTCTTTAGGTTCTGTTGCATGCAATTGAAGGAATAAAAAGACACAAAAGGATGTCACAACTACAAGACACCACCCTCTGATTGAAAATTGTTTTTTAATATTCGCAAAAAGGTCCATAATGTTCATCTTGGTGTATAGAAATTAATTTATTTTGGTTAAAGCATTATCAAGGACAATTGAAATCTTGACTTTTATAGTAGTAGTAATAAAATCATATTTTTTCAAACAATAATTTTAAATTTGGATATATTAAAAATGACCGACACCCTATTCATACAGTTTTTTAGTAAAACAAAAAGCAATTGGTTTGACCTGTCCAATGGATTCTCCGACACCTATGATCTTTGTAAAAACAGAGGTGATTTTTTATGGATGCCCCATGAGGCGGACAATGACAAATGGTACGATGAACAAACCTATCAAAACCGCGAACTGCCCATAAAAAAAGGAACAATATATATCAGTGCCAGCTATATCAATCAATTATACCAGGCCTATACCTGGGCCAACCAGTACCCTGAAATCCAATTTATTGTGGGAGGGCCTGTGGCATCGGAAAGATGCAATAGCAATGCAGGCTGGCATCCGGTACATTTTAAAATAAACGGGGACCTGCCGCCCAATCTTTTTTTAACCGGCAAAAGTGTGGAAGACCTTTTTAATGTCCCTAATTTTTCAGGGCAATGGAAATTGACCATTCCCGAAGCCGTCACAAATGACAGCCGCATCTATTTTTCCTATACCCTGGAAAACATGTGCTACTGGCGCAAATGCCCTTTTTGCTCCATTGCCCAGCATACCCCGGAGCACTTTCGAAAACGCAAGCATATTGGTCTTGAATTTAAAGGTCTTGATTATAATGGTCACAAAATTGTCCGGCTGAACACAGGATCCATGATCCCGGATCACATCACAAAAATTATTCCGTCGCTTCCCACAGGAGATGATATCGAATACCGCTTTTTTGCCAGAACCGCAAAAGCGGAAACAAAAGCTTTAAAAGAAGCCACACAAAAATGCAATGGAAATATCCCCGACTGCACCCTGGGTTTTGGCATTGAATTCCCGTCGGACCGCATGTGGAAATATCTGAACAAAGGCACGACCATGGCAGAAGTATTTGACACAATTCAATTGTGCCATGATACCGGCTTTAAAGTAAATGCCAACGTCATCCTGGGCTGGAACAATTTGGTGGAAAATGATTTAAAGGACCTGGATTATTTCATGGGCAACCTTTCAGATAACGCCGTGACCTCTCTGCAGCTTAGATGGCTTTTTGCCCACCCGTATACACAGATTTATGAAGATTACCAAGGAAAAGAAAAATCATTAACTCTGGGGCCGTTCAACTGCGGTTTCAACGTCAGGATCAATGAAGAACAGATGGAACTGAACCTTGAAGCTGCCCGGATAATCAAAGAGAAATGCACTTTAAAAAAGATTAAACTTGAGGGATACAAAAATCTTCAAAAAGCTTAATATCTGTTAGTGGAGCCAAAGGAGACGACAAACTCACTTCCATCTGATTCTCATTGATACGGACCGTTTCGCACGGCAAGGACTCGGAAGCCAGTGTTTTGTCTTCAACCAGCCAATAGAGAAAGGGTATATTAATCTCAAAGCTTTTTTCCATTACGATGATTGGTTTGCATGGTTTTTTTGGATTCTCGGCATTAATATTTAGGTTACGAATGTTGTTTTACACTACCATAGAAAATAACAACTTCAAAGTTTTAAAGGAAGGACATATTCATAGCTTATGGCTTTGAAGCTATCATCCAGAGCTCTTTTAAGGTTTTGCCATTACCGAAGCCTTTTACAAACCTGGAATGAATAAGAGGTGAAGAGACCAGTTTAAGACATGCCCAAGGAAGGGTATAAAACAGGTTGGCACTCCATTGATAAAGCCGTAAATCAGTTTTAATACCCTGAATATATTGTTGGTACAATTTGCAGGCACTTTTTGTTTTTCTTTTGGAATCCACAATGGCCCTTGCTGCCTCCTGCCCGCTTTTTATGGCAAAGTAGAGTCCTTCACCCAGAAAGCCTTCCGCAAACCCGGCAGCATCACCCACCAAAATAATCCTGTCGGAACAAGGTATGCAATTATACCCACCACTGCAAATGGGATATCCCTTAAAGCCTTCCAATCTATCTGACCCAATCTTGATTTTTGCAAAGTCCGTAAGAATTTTTCTTTTAAGCATTGTCCTGTTTGTTGTGGAATAGATGCCGATATTGACATGGTCATCCAAGGGAAATACCCAGCGATAACCTTTTACAAGAGAAGGAAATTCCAGCTCCATCAGAAAGCGGGCCGGATTATCCACCCTTACCCTAGCTTCTACGGCAAAATTTTGTTTCAAACGATTCATGCCTTTCACAAATTTGCGAACAAAACTATTGGCTCCATCTGCACCAATGAGATATCGGGCCTTAAATGTGCGGCTGCCCGTTTCTATCTCAATATGTGAAGGAGTTTGAACAACGTTTTTAATCTTTCTTTCAACATGAAATGCCCCTCCCTTGGCCAGCACTTTTTCCAAGGAAAACAGATCCAGTTCATCCCTTCTGGTCATGTGGCACAATGTGTTTTTATCTTCTAAGATAAATGACTTTCTGGTGGAAGAAGTGATCTTTATTTTACGACACTCTTTCTTGATAACAGGAGTGATATCATATTTCAGCAAGTTCAATGCTTTAGGTGTTAAACCTCCGGCGCAGGCCTTCACCCTTGGAAAATCACTTTTATCCAAAAGAACAACCCGTAATCCTGCAGACAGCAGGTCATATGCTGCTGCGTTTCCCGACGGTCCTGCTCCTATGATGGCGACATCAAACATGGCCAGGCTTTTATCAGTTTTTTTAAGGAATGTAAAATATCCGGACAAGCCTTGATTATGGCCAGGGATGTGTCTTTTTGTTGTTATTGTTGCATGTTATGAAATTTGATGGTGGATTTGGGCAAGCTGTATTTTCATTGCACCGCATACAAAACCCCCCTGTACCCCGTCAATTATGCCGGGGTACAGGGGGGTTAGTTTAACTGATAATATCAATCATATTGTTGGCGGATTTGTTGGCTTGAGCTTGTGCAAAGATTCTTGCTTTGGCCAGTGCTTTAATGCGGTTTAAGTTGGTGGATTCTTCTGCAAAATCAAGGTCACGGATTTCAGACTCAGCAGCCAAGGTATTAATCCTGGCATTGCCCAGATTGTTGATGGTGGATTGGAGCTGGTTTTGGATGGAACCAACCTGGGAACGTTGCTGGGATAAATAATCTAAAGCAGTGTCGGCAATATCAATTGCAGCCTGTGCACCTTCTTCGGTTGTCACATCAATGGATGCAAGGCTTCCCAGTGTTTCATCGGTTATGTTTTCAGGATCAATGGAACCCAGAGAAATTTCTACGGTTTCACCTGCTGCTGCACCTACCTGGAATTCTTTATTTGTAAAACTGCCGGATAAAAGTTTTTGCCCGTTAAAAGAGGTATTCTGGGAAATATCTCTGAGCGCGTCCAGAGATTTACCGATATCAGCCTGGATGGCTTGCCTGCTTTCAGGAGACTGGGCAGCACTGGCTGCTTGAATCGCCTTCACCCGAATATCCTGGACAATCTCGGCAGCCTGCCCTAAAGCCCCATCTGCCACATTGGTGATGGAAATGGCGTCATTAGCATTTTTCATGGCCTGCTCAAATCCTTTTGCCTGGCTGGCCAGCTGATTGGCAATTGCCATTCCCGATGCATCGTCTGATGCTTTATTGATTTTTCGTCCTGTGGAAAGTTTCTGGAGTGACGCCGATAAGTCCTGCTGGTTTTTCTGAAGCTGATAATTGGCAATGGCGCCACCAATATTTGTGTTTATCCTTAAACCCATATGCACCTCCTTATGCACTTAATATAACTTTTATAAGTATATGGATTTATGTAAAAAAAATCAAATAAAAACCAAAAATAGAAAATTTAGGGACTACCCCTGATTCTACAGATGCGTGCGGTATTCAAATAAAGCATATCTATTTTGGATGAAGGCATAGATCTTTCTCGTATTTGTGGCTGAACAAAAATTCAATATTTTATTCAGTACAAGGCAAGAGTTAAATTTTAACCAGAGGAATACATTGAGTATTTTAAGGATTAAAATTTTA
Source organism: Desulfobacteraceae bacterium (assembly GCA_024225895.1). Taxonomy (GTDB): domain Bacteria; phylum Desulfobacterota; class Desulfobacteria; order Desulfobacterales; family Desulfobacteraceae; genus JAAEMC01. The sequence goes on from JAAEMC010000560.1 coordinate 5,400, forward strand.
ATGCCAACGCAGCAATTGAGAAAATAAAGGGATTTTCGTTCAGTCACTATTTATGATTTTCAACCAGTGCCAATATCATTTGCCCGATAACAGAACCAACCTTTTTCATATGGGTGACTCGTTCTTCTTCCTTGCGTCCAGGATAGTTTCGAAAAGAGATAAGGACACCGCTCAGGCAGGAAAAAAGGGTGTGGGCCAAAAGACGGGTGTCTGACGTGGCGCCAATTTTTTTAAATACAAGTTCAAACAGATTCATCAGATCTCTGCCGGTGTCGTTGAGTTTGCTTAAGGATCCTTTATTATTTTTTCCATGAAGGGCAAAATGAGTGATCATCCTCCACTGGGCCTCATGGATGATATAATAATCTATAAA
>JAAEMC010000561.1 GCA_024225895.1 Desulfobacteraceae bacterium
CGAGTTCGCCACGGGTTGTAATATGTGTAGGCAAAAGTCCTTTGACTCGACCCTCAAGTTTTTGTTAATTTGCCCAATTCCTGCGTTGGAAAAAAATTTTGATCCGCTGAATACGGGCAGTATGCCTGCGGTCAAACTTTTTTTCCGCCTTGCATTTGAACAAATTTCCTAAAAACTTGAACATCGAGTTTGAGTTCGTCATAATCGAGAGGAGTAGCACCTTCATCATACTCAATCATTATTTATCATCCTCCCACAACATAGACGGTGAATCAATTATTTCATCTACCATATTATTAAAGGCTTTTTTAGCATTTTTAGATGAAAGTCCTTGAGCTTCCAAATTCATAGTGTGCATAAGCCTGCTCATTCGTTTTCGAGCGGTAAGAGAAGCTTGTTTTTTAACAGTATCGTCTAAGCTTGTTATAGGAACAAAACCATAAACAAAGACACAATCAAGCTTTTCTGCAACTCGATTCATGGTTTTAAGCGTAAGGCTTCCAGTAATTTCATCCTGCTCTATTCGAGGGATTCGAGATTTGCTGACACCAAGCCGATTGGCAAATTGTCGCATATTCATTCCCAACGCATCTCGTATTGCACGAATCCATCCTCTCATCGGCCTGTTTACTGAGGCAATAGTCGAAAACCGTTTTAAAGTGTCATCTAATTGTTCTCGAATGATCTTTTTTTGTTTTTTCTTCATAGCGGTCATACTCATATATACACTTGATGATTATAAGTTTATATATATATATTCAAAACTTGATTGTCAACTCATATATATATGAACTTGTTGAGTTGATTAGTATATATATATATGAATGATGGGCTTTTTGTCGAAATCATAGAAACCTGATTCCCAGTTTTGACTTTTCACCCAGTTTTGTTCACATGGCGAACACCCAGTATTTAGATCAAAATATTGAGGGTTGTTGGAATTAATTCTTGTATCCTCGGTATCTATTCAAATTTTGGGTTTCGCAAATTCAGCTGCAAAGATTATGGATAAAACTGCACGGGGGCGGCTCATTGCGATATAGTGGTTGGAATAATTGCCTTTTGAAAAATCTGGTAGTGCAAGATCAATTATTATAATTGCTTCATTTTCAAGCCCTTTAAATTGAGAAATCTGTGCAAAACTTATCTTTTGAGGTGGAAAATTGCGCATTGAAAATTCATCAAGAACATTAATCTGCCGGGTGAACTTAGAAGGAAGACAAGATGCTACAGAATCTTGATAGGGAAAGGGTGACAAGATTGTGATGCTACTATAAGGGATATTTCCAAAATCAATAATTTCTGAGAGCTCCTCCTCAAGTATTTTCACCTCATTATCCTTTGAAAAAGCTGTTTTCTCCCTCACTTTCGGACCTTCTCCGGCTCCTGTAATCCCCATGTCCGCTCCAAGGGAACTTTTGACTTTATTAATAATATTTAAGGTGTTCCGGCAATTTGCATTCAATGGAATTTTTACTGGTTGAAAATTTTCTAAAAAATCAATGGCTTTGGGATCGGGCTTATTCAAAACATCTGACTGGTTATTTGTATCATGAAATATACACCACTGCCCTTGTCTTAATCCACCTTTCAAAAAACGATCCATATGCTTCAAACTTGAGAGGTGAAAAATATCCTGGCCTTCATCCACAATCATGGCATCAAATTGATCCACACCTGCACGCCGGGCATCAATCTCAAGGGCATCGATAAGTGTCACTGTCAGTCCTGGAATCCTAAACCGTGTTTCAAGGTACCGTTTTAGCCATCTGGAACCGCAAGGCATAACCACTTTCTTATTTTGGTAGGTCCACCGTCTTGCCAGCTCCATGGCAAGAAAAGTTTTTCCGGTCCCAGCCCCACCTGAACAAAGGGCTTGATTGTTTGCATCGATAATATCAACAAAGGCCATTTGATCACGGGTTAATTTTGCCACCTGATCACAGACATTACCAATCTGTCCGAATAAGGTTTCCACTATTTCAAATTCCGGTCTTAGATAATCGTTTAATTTATTGATAAAAATATTATCCGGACATTTCCTTGGCCTATGCTTTTTTCCCCAGTATTCAAACAAGTCCTTTAACCATTCTTCAAGATTGTTAAAGGATTGTGAATCGATCCATGTTTGGTTGTCCCATTCAGCGCCATTTGGGGTCCATTCACAATCCGGAAAAAGAACCCCATATCCAATGGTCATTTGAGTCAAAATGTGATCGGAAAAATAAGACTTCAGTTTAGACATCAAGCCATGAAGGCCTGATTCCGCCTGTTTAAAAGGCCCTTCCACAGAGTGATTGGTCACACCATAGCGGTTGGTATAATGCCAGACACCTTTTTGACACCCTACATTTCCTCCCTTTACCTCTAAAACA
>JAAEMC010000562.1 GCA_024225895.1 Desulfobacteraceae bacterium
GCCCTTTGGTGAAAAAACCCTTGAGAAGATCCAGGATTTAATAAAGATATATGAACTGGATCTCACATCTCAAGACAGCCACACATTAAAGGAAGGTTAACCTCAACATTGCAACATTTGGGTTGGTATCCGATAAACATAAGAAGATTATGAAATTTATCAATTTATCGGATACCTGTTTTCTTAATGAGACGAGCTGGAGTTTGCGTGTGCATGCCCCCCATGCTGCCGGAGATGGGCATAGAAATTATAAAGTATGAGCAGTGTAAGTATCAATGTGGCTGCAATCTCCACTTGATACGGAATGATTTTTCCTGCTTGTCCCACCACGGCGCTGGCCTGGATTTGGGCCACATCGTAGATTAAATCCACCATAAATCCCATGAAGAGAGAGCACAGCGCGATCATACCAAGATAAATGGCCAATGCTCGTTTGTTGAATATGTTCTTAACAATATTGATTGTGGCTGCATTGGTTGCAGGCCCTGCCAGTAAAAAGACCAGAGCTGCACCTGGATTAATTCCTTTTAAGATCAAGGCTGCTGCAATGGGGGTAGAGGAGGTGGCACATACATACATAGGGATTCCGGCTGCCAGCATAACCAGCATGGATAAAAATCTATGTTCGTTGGCCCACACCGTGACATCATCTGGAAAAAAGAATGTAATGGCACCGGCAATCAGTATCCCGACCATAAACGGTTTTGCTATGTCGCCTAAAAGTTCTACAAATGCATATTTAATGCCATTAAAAACTCTTACTAAAAAAGCCTCATTTTTTTCAGGTGCACCCGCACCAGCTTCAGTAGAACAGCCTCAGCCGCCAGAGGTTTTTTCATTTTTTTCTTGCTGCGATACATCTTCAGAGCCAAAGAAATTTTGTGCAATCCCGGTTGAGATTGCTGTTAAAAAACCGGCTATGGGTCTGGTTATGGTCATGAGCGGGTCCAGCATGGCCCAGGAAACTGCAATGGAATCCACCCCTGATTCAGGTGTGGCAATCATAAAAGATAGAGCAGCCCCGTTGTTGGCTCCCTGCTTTTTTAATCCAGTTGCCACAGGTACCACACCACAGGAACATAATGGTATGGGAATTCCAAATAGTGACGATAAAATAACAGGTTTAACTTTTCCTTTTCCAAGATATTTTTTAATTTGAACGGCATTGAAAAAGACATAGAGAAATCCTGCAACAAGAAAACCGAACAACATATAAATGGCAACATCCATATAGATCA
>JAAEMC010000563.1 GCA_024225895.1 Desulfobacteraceae bacterium
GTCTTTTAAGGGATTTTGAAAACAATTTCGATCAAGTTATTTTGTAACGATTCCTAATTGGATAACTGGTTTAAAATAGCGTCCAAACCAAATTCATATTCGGTCAGATCCGGGTGAAAGGTTTTGGAAAATCGAGTAAAGTCAATTTTTCCCCAATCTCCAGTACCCAAAATAGTTGCGGCCTGATCAATATTGTCTTGCGTAATGGCACTCATTTGGGACTTCATGGAAACCCCGGTGCTGGAAAAATCAGTTCCGTTAAAATAATCATATAACAGAACCATGGCCCAGCCGCCTTCCATGAAATGCCCGCCAATGGAAATGCTCATTTCTCCTTTTTGAATGCTCTCCAGGGCACCCCTTGTCCAGTCAATCCCACCCACCAGTATATCCTTTCCAGGCACCTCGCTGGATTTTACCATTCCTTCGATTGCCCCCAAAGCCATGGGATCATTGGCTGCCCAGATCACGTTGATATTCTTATAGGTGCGTTTGGATCGCAGGTAAATCATCTGGGCCAGATCTTGATCCCAGTTTCCAAATGCCGGGGGGTAAATCTGAAAATCCGGATTCTCTATCCCGGCCCGGTTCAATCCCTTTTCCCGTTCAACCCCTGCGCCATCGGTTCGGGCCCCGTTTATTGCCAGGATTCTAACTTGACCTGCGGCTGTGCTCAAAGCTCTTTTTTTTGCTTCCCTCCCCAGATAGGTGCAAAGGGCGTATCCTGCATATTCATCATCCGGAACCATTTCACCCAGCCATTGGGTAAATTTTTCGCGGGGATTGCCATGGGCTGCCCGATGGGAATCAGAAAGCGTGGCGTTAAAAAGAAACACTGGAATTTTTGCTTTTTCAGCGATTTGCAACATATTTACGGCATTATTTTTCAAATTCTGAAACACCACTGCATCCGGCTTGTTTTTATCCTTGGCAATGGCAGTAAACTGGCTGATCATCTTTCGTTGGTTGCGTTCTGCATACGCAACCTTTAGCTGAATGCCAAGATCCACGCTGGCGGCACGCATGAAGTTCTCTGCCTGCCGCCAGAAGGTATCCTCTGGAACTGCCGGGTTCAAAAACACGATCTGTAAAGGTCTGGCATGGGATATGTGGACAACAATGAAAAGAAAAAAAGCGATACAGATTATCAGATAAATCCTTTTTCGAGATA